>NZ_JVVG01000081.1:0-10663 GCF_001053265.1 Carnobacterium sp. 1290_CSPC | reverse complement strand
CGTTGGAAGATTAGTGCAGTAAATGACGCAGTCAGTTACAAACTAATCTGAAACGCAGTCCTTTCTGGAGGGACGAGCCTGACTATACAGGGTGCAAGTTCCGACGCTAGTCTCTGGTCTCTTCTTTGGTCTAATCAACATCAGTATTCCCCTTCTAATCTTACCTAGCGTACGCATTTTAAAGATAAAACAACATTCAAAAAAAGCCAGGAGCGCTAACTCCTAACTTTTCCAAAACTATTAATCTTGACGTTTTGTTTTACCTTCCCAATCAGAAAGGCCACCTTTTAAAATATAAATTTTATCGTAACCAGCGTCTTTTAATTTTTTCGCTGCACGGCCAGTTAAACTGTGCACATCAGCGTATAAATAAATTGGACGTGATTTACTAAAGCCCGGCACACCTTGTTGTAAAGTAGAATACGGTACATTGCGGGCACCAAAAATGTGGGCAGAGTTGAATTCATTTGCTTCTCGGATATCAATAATTTGTGCCGATTGCATGGTTTGTTGGAAATCTTCTTGAGAAATCATGGTTGCGTTGTTACGACGCAATAGGTAACTGTATAACCAGAAACCTCCCCAAACCAATAATACGACAATTAAAATAAGCCAAGAGATAGTAACAAAGTTGATCATAAGTGTTGTTTTCCCCTTCTAACGACAAATACTAAACATTTTTCATAACTAGTGACGCAGCACCATACACACCTGCATCATTCCCCAAGGTAGCTAAACGAATACTTGTTGTCTGTCCAACACCAGGATATACAGACTTATGGAAGTTGTCTGTTACTTTATCTAATAGGTATTGACCAGCGTTGGCAACCCCACCACCAATTAAAATATATTCTGGATTTGTTACAGCAGCAACTTGCCCTAATGCACGTCCTAAATGTCCCATCGTTTCATCAACCACAGCTTCTGCAAACTGGTCACCCGCTTCTGCCGCTCTAAAGATATCTTCTGACGTTACAGGTTCACCGTTAAAAATACGTCCTTGAATTATTGAACCAGTATCATCCATGGTATAAGCTAACTCACCAGCAGTCCATACGATACCTGAAGCAGATGCCACAGTTTCTAGACAGCCATGTTGACCACAAGTACATTTACGGCCACCCTCTTTAGAAAACATATGCCCAATCTCACCAGCAGCACCCTGTCCAACAACCAGCTGGTCGTTGACAATTACACCACCGCCAACACCGGTACCTAAAGTCACCAAGACAACATTACCTGCGTGGTCACCAGCACCCTTCCATTGCTCACCCAAAGCAGCAACATTGGCGTCATTTTCAATCAGAATTGGCCAATCTGCATTGAAGTGGCTACGAATCAGATCTGCAACGGGCTGTTCTTCAACCCAAGCTAAGTTATACGCACCAGCAACGGTACCTTTTTCACGGTCTACAAAGCCTGGAGACCCCATACCAATGCCTAAAATATCTTCGTTAGTCCAATTGTTTTCTAGCATTTTTTCTTGAACAGCTAGAATTAAATCTGGAATAATGTGTTGGCCATCTTCTTTAATATCTGTAGGCACTGACCATTTATCAATAATTTCGCCTTCAATTGAAACAACTGATAATTTAATTGATGTACCACCAAGGTCGATACCGAATATTTTCTTAGTCATTATCATAACTCCCTCTTATCTATTAGTTATATAAGTCTATTTTATCAGACTTTAGCAAAAAAATTTAGGTTTTTAAGCAAAAAAATGATACCGGTTGCATAATATTTATATTTCCCCAACAATAATTTGGTCCACTGGAATATCAAAATCATCAATTTCAAAGGTCACTTTATCAGAGACCATACCCGGAAGGGCTAAGGCAATCTTGTTTCCTGGGTAATCCGCTAGGAAAATATCGTAAAAACCGCCCCCATGCCCAACCCGATACCCGTCCGGTCTAAAAAACAAACCTGGCACTATCATCAAGTCAATCGCCTCTTTATCGATAAAATCAGCTTCTGCTGTTGGTTCGTAAATACCGAATTTCGTCTTCTCCAAGGCATCCATCCCTTGATACTTAGCAAATGCCATTTGACGTTTAGGATAGGTTTTAGGCACATATACCTCTTTGCCAATAGTTAAGGCGTAATCAATAATGGGTTTCGTATCAATTTCGCCTGGATGGGCAATAGTTGTGGTGATGGTAGCGGCTTGAATAAAGGCTTCATTGGTAAATAATTGGGCATAAATATCTGCCTGCAAAGCAATTCGGTCAACCTCTGGTAAGGCTGCCCAGTATTTAAAAGTCCGGTCGCGAATGTCCTTCTTGTCTAAAATTGTCTTCATCTTTTCTGTCAAATAAACGCTCCTAACCACCAATTAAAGTATTGAAAATGCCGTGGTTGATCAAAATAAACCCAGCAATCACCACAAAGGTAGCAGCTGAACCAATCCGTTGGGTCAACCGTTGATCTGGCCCTTCCCCGCGAATTAGCGCCATGGTCATTAAGAAACCACCTACCAATCCGCCCACATGGCCCCAAATATCAATCCCTGAACCCATAATACCAAAGGCCAAGTTAATCCCCACAAGGGTTAAATATTGCGAACCAATGCTTTGGATATGGCGATTTCTCGGGAAGAGATTTTTAAGCGCTAGGAAAACAGCAAACAAACCAAACAAAGCAGTCGATGCCCCAGCTGAGATATTTTCAGAAAATTGGTAAGAGAATAAGTTCCCCATCAAGCCAGAAGCCAGGTAAATCACCAAATAGCGCCAGTGGCCTGCAATATTTTCAACCATACTACCTAAATAATACAGGGTAATAGAATTAATCAATAAATGAACAATTCCAATATGCAAGAACATGGGGGTAATTAACCGCCAATACTCTCCTGCAGCAATTAAAGGATTAAATTTAGCCCCGAATAATAATAAGGTTGCAGAACTTTCGGAACTGCCCATAAATTCCATCATAATAAATAAAATAATTTGAATACCTAGCAAGGTATACGTCACAAAAGGTTTTCTCGTAAACATGATTAGCTCCTTTTTAATAGCGAATGTACTTTCACATATTATACCCTAGTTTTCAGGATAATCACAAAATGGCTGTTACCTACAAGAAAACTTTAGGATTCTTCTACAAGACACCACAAACAAAGGCAAAAAAGACCCACACCAGCGCAAACGCCAATGCAGGTCTCCCAATAGTAAATACGTATTTATTATTTGTGTGTTACCGAGTCAGTTATCTAATTTGCATTAGATTATTTTACCTCTTTGAAGACACAAACTTTACGTAATTTTGGACTATATTTTTTTAATTCTAAACGATCTGGATTGTTACGACGGTTTTTCTCTGTTAAGTAAACACGTTCGCCTTTTAATTCAGTGTTTTCTAAAATAATGTTCACACGCATGTGATACCCCTCCAATACAATAAAATTATTAACTGATATACAGTAACCATACTCGATTATTGTACCATAATCTTAACCTATATGCCAAATATTTTTTAGTCTTGTAAAAAAAATTGGTCATACACTTAAAATGATCAGCATGGGGCTGTGATTTGAGTGTCACAGCCCCACACGCAATTATTGTGCTTCTTCTAATGCTTCCGCCTCTTCTGCTGATGCTTCCGCATTTTCTGCCATTTGGTCAGCTACTTTATTTTGATATTCTTCAATATCATAGTATAAACCTAAGACATTTGGTGCAGCAGCTTGGGCAGATACAGATACATCAGGTGTTGTTCCTGGAATAACGATAGAAACCGCAATTTCAGGATCATCATATGGTGCCCATCCGGCCCAAGTTGAATTTTCAAGCGTATCAGATACTGTCGCAGTACCTGATTTACCCGCTACTTCAATTGGGAAATTAGCAAAAATAGCGTTCCCCAAACCAGTTGAAGTATGGATAACAGACCAGATACCCTCTTGCACTTCCGCAAGCATTTCATCTGTAATCGACAATTCATTCAATACAGTTGGCTCATATTCGTAAACCGTTGCTCCATCGCCAGCAGTCTCCTCGTCTTCAGTAGGTGCCAAAATTTTATCCAGCACATGTAAAGCATAGCGAGTACCACCATTCGCAATGGTTGAAATATATTGGTTTAATTGAATTGGTGAGTAGGTATCAAACTGACCGAAAGACAAGTCAAGTGCGTTACCTGGGTCACCAGTATCAGCTCCGATTAGACCAGTTGATTCATTTTCCAAGTCAATACCAGTCGATACACCTAAACCAAATTCTGCATAGTAGTCACGTAAGGTATCATAAACGGCATCTGTATCCAGTTCTGACAAGTCCATGTATGGTTCGTAGTAGTTTACACCACCCATTGCCATTGCCAATTTAATCATGTAGACGTTGGAAGATTGAGCTAAGGCTTGTTTATCCGTTAAGATCCTTGGTGTTGAATCGTTACCAGATGTAAACCACCAAGAAGCTTTAACTGGCGTACCGGAGAAGTATAGGGGTTCATCGGTAATTTCATTGTCTGAACCAACTTCAAGCAAGCCTTCTCCGTAACCAGCGGAAATCGTTGCAGGTTTCACAACAGACCCGGATACAAAGACGCTATTAATCGTACCTAAGGCATCATCAACAATTTCACCATCTGAATTTTTCTTCTTACCAACTAAAGCGTAAATAGCCCCCGTATCAGGATCAGACGCTACAATATAGATAGAATTGTTGGCTTCAGTTGTCGCATCTTCTAAATACTGAGTTGCATATGCTTCTAATTCCGCTTGGTATTCAGAGTCAATAGTCAACTGAACCGTATTCCCCATTTCTCCAGCATAAGTCTGTTCAGAGTTGATAATCTCTCCCTCTTGACTCACTTCTGTTGCATAGGTCGTTTTCGAACCACGTAAATCCGCTTCATACTGTTCTTCAATATAAGACACCCCTACCCGATCATTTAGGGCATAACCCTTAGCTAGGTAGAAATCTTGTTGGTCACTTGGAATCCCTTCTTCTGTAGAAGATACACTCCCAAGCAATGAACGTAGTAATGAATCTTGCGGGTAAGTCCGTTTCCAATCGATTGTCACATTGACACCTGGTAACTCAGCTGAATGCTCTGCCACAACGGCCATCTCTTCAGTGGTTACCCCATCATTTTTAATCATGACAGTTGAGAGTGACGAGGCGGCATTCATTTTGGCAAAAATAACTGCTGCTTCCTTATCTTGGTCACTTAGACCATTCAAGTCGTCGTCAGTCACTTTACTCACTTGGATGGCGTAAATTTCATCATCCGCTGCAGCGGCCTCATCGTCCGTTAACCGGTCATTGATGACATCTGTATTGGCTGCTACAAAATAATCCTGCAGGTCACGATCGGATACATCCTCGAAATCTATAGCTATATATTTAGCTAGATTCTGCGCCGTTTGGACCATATCCTCACCGGAAGTGTCCTGGCCACGTGTATAAGAAATTGCTGGTAAAGCCTCATTAGACACCATCAATTCTCCTTCAGAATCAACAATCAACCCACGAGGGACCGATTCCTCAACAATAGTTGTTTCTGTCGCATTCACCAGATCAGAGAACATATCCCCTTGAACTAGTTGCAAATAAGATAAACGTAAAATAAGTATTGCAAACAGGACAAAAATCCCTATCAGCATCACGTTCAAACGGTTTAAAAAGGAGCCCCATATGGGTGCACGTCTTTTTGGTTGGTCTTGATCATCAGAACCCATTTTATTCCACTTTTCCTCAGCACCCTCATGTTGCTTCGGTTGTTTATTTTGATCACCTTGATCCAACTTGTCACCTACTTTCAAATAAAACACTTATATGCAGCCAAATAGGTCAGTCCACTCAAGCTAGCATAATCTTTCTTAATTATACACAAAAAATGGTCATAAGACTCGTGTAAATTATTAAGAATCCCTATATCCACCTAAAAATCACAGAAGTTTTTATTTTTGTAAAAAATCTTTAAACAAGGCAATCAATCTGCGAAATATGATATGCTAAAAGTAATTCGCAAAAAGGAGTTCGTGTCATGACGCAATATATAAAAACGATTCAACAAAAAAGTCAGAAACACCCACTCAAAGCTTCAATGATTGGCTTGTTTCTAGCAGTCTTTATCCTGATGGGACTCTTCTTTATCTTTGGCCTAAAAATATTTGCTTTCGGCAACGGCACCATCATGACTGTCGACCTAGGCCAACAATATATCGACTTCTATCAATACTACCGAGACATCTTCCAAGGCAATTGGGATCAGATTTTCTATTCCTTCTCAAAAGCCACCGGAGGCGAAATGGTCGGGACCTGGTCTTACTACCTCATGTCCCCCTACTTAATTTTCTTGCTATTTTTCCCGCAATCCTGGCTTTCCTTTGCCGTCGCCTTGATTGTCTTACTCAAACTCGCCACCGCAGCATCCGCCTTCCAGTTCATGTTAGGTCGGTTCTATAATGAAGTGACCTGGCAATCACTCACATTTTCATTCGCTTACGCTTTCATCGGCTACCTATCCGCCAACCAACTAAACGTCATGTGGCTAGACGGCGTTATCTTCCTCCCCTTTCTCATTTGGGGTTTGGAAAAAGTCATGCGCGGTCAATCTGGCTGGACCTATGTAGGTTGGCTAGCCCTTATCCTAATCTCGAATTACTATATCGGTTACATGATTTGTTTATTCTTAATCTTATTTTTCTGCTACCGGATGGTTGCTCACGGACGAGCTGATTTGCATAGTCAAGACCAGATCGACAGTTTGAACCAGAGCTTGGCGCCAACAGCGCAATATCAAGCCAGCTACTTTACCAATTTGAAAACCTATTTCATGCAAACATTTGGTAAATTTGCCGGTTGGTCACTCGCAGGTGGTGGTTTAGCTGCCTTTATTTTAATGCCCACATTCTATGCATTATCAACCAGTAAAGGGCAACAATCGTCACCCGAACTTGAATTAACCACCGATTATCCTTTATACGATATTGTGTCAAAATTCATCCTAGGGGCCTTTAACTTTGACCAAATGCCAGAAGGATTGCCCAACATTTTCGTAGGAAGTCTAGCGCTTATCATGGCCAGCCTTTACTTTTTCAATAAGAAGATTCCTTGGCAAGAACGATTAGCCGCCGGTGGATTGACGACGGTCCTATTATTATCCATGAACATTTCAGGGCTGAACTTGATTTGGCACGGGTTCCAATATCCAATCTGGTACCCGTACCGTTTTTCATTCGTCTTTTCATTCTTTCTATTATTTATCGGCTACCAGCTCTACCGACAAAAAACTGTCTTATCCATTAAAAGTGCAATAGCTTTGTTGATACCTTTTGCTATTGCCTACGGTTACCTGTTCTATAAGATTGAAGAATTTGACTATATTTCAGTCACAACAGTCCTAGTCTCCTTCGTCTTATTCGTTGGGGTCACTGCCCTGCTGATGATGGCTGTTGACTTCGACCGGTTGATTTACATCCTTCTATTGTTCATCACCATGAGTGAAATGTTTGCCAACTCAGTGATCACTATTTCCTCTATTTCTTACTTGAAACAAGATGACTTTGCGGATTATATTGCTGAAATCAAACCAGAAATCGCATTGTATACGCCCGCGGAAAATGAATTCTATCGAATGACCAAGACCTTCCAGCGGACAAAAAACGATGCCATGCAGCTGGGTTACTATGACTTGAACCATTTCAACTCGACAATGGAACGAAACACCACCCAATTGTTCAAACAATTAGGGCAACCTATGTCAGACGGCTTTACCAACTATACAACAGGGACCCTAGTGACAGACGCCCTATTTGGTGTCCAATATTATTTTGACGTCACCCCGTTTGAAGATAATCAAGGCGCCTTAAAAGACCGAGTCAGGTCAACACGAGCTGACTTGAGTGAATACCCTGTTACAGAAGTCACAGACCAATTAATCATCCATGAAAATCCCAATGCCTTGTCCCTTGCCTATATGGTTAGCCAAGACATCCAAGACGTCGCCATTGATGACGTCAATCCAGTTTACCTGCAAGATGAATTGTTGAATGTCTTAAGCGGAAACGGCACAACAGACGGCATTGACCTTTCACAATTTGAGATTGCCAACTTTGCCAGCGTGGACCTTTTCCATGTGGATTCACAAGATGCTTCTGTGGTAAACACAGCTTATACCCGTGATGACACTGGAGAAGATTCGTTTATTGATATCCATATCAATGTCAAAACAGACCAAGCTTATTACATTACCGTCCCTTCATTCTTGAACGATGAAGAAGTCAAATACTACTTAGACGGCGAGCCACTGGACTACGATTCTTCCTACCAGTCGATTCAATTATTTAATATTGCCAACGACGATCAAGGCGCAGAGAAAGTATTTACCATACAATTGCTAGATGACGAAACAACCCTAGCGGATATCAACCTCTATACCCTTGACGAGGAAAAAGTATCCACCATGGCAGAAGACTTAAAGCAAAATCAATTGGAACTGACCAACTTCTCAAATGGGGCTTTCTCAGGCACCGTTACAGTAGACGATCCAAGTGAATACTTGATGGTCACTGTCCCATACGCAGAAGGTTGGCACGCCAAAGTCAATGGCGAAGAAGTCGATACCGCATCCCTATTAAACGGTGGCTTTATGGGTATCCTATTCCAAGAAGCTGGTGATTATGAAGTCACTTTCTACTACATCCCACAAGGCTTGATATTAGGTGTAGCCATTACAGGCGCAACCGGACTCGTACTAGTAGGTGTATATTCCTTTAACGGAAAAAAAGTGAAAACGAAATAAATATAAAACGTCTACTGATAATTGTCGGCAGGCGTTTTTTAGAGGCATTTTTATGCAATTTGCCGTAAAAAAGAGGTTAGCCTAAGCTAACCCCTCTATTACTATTTAAATAGATGTTAAATTATTTTGCTGCGTCAAAACGTTTTGCAACTTCATCCCAGTTTACAATGTTCCAGAATGCTGCAATATAGTCTGGACGAACGTTTTTATATTTCAAGTAGTATGCATGTTCCCAAACATCGATACCTAATAATGGTGTTTGACCATCCATTAATGGTGAGTCTTGGTTTGGTGTAGAAGTGATTTCTACTTCACCGTTAGCTAAAACTAGCCAAGCCCAACCAGAACCGAAACGACCAGTTGCTGCAGTTTTGAATGCTTCTTGGAAGTCTGCAAATGAACCGAATTTAGCGTCGATAGCTTCTTTCAAAGCGCCTGTAGGTTCACCGCCAGCATTTGCTGCGAATTGTTCCCAAAATAATGTGTGGTTAGCGTGTCCACCAACATTGTTACGAACAGCAGTTTTTTTGTCTTCAGGTACATCGTCAAAGTTAGATAGGATTTCTTCAGCAGATTTGTCTGCTAAATCAGTACCTTCTAAAGCTGCGTTTGCATTTGTTACATAAGTATTATGGTGTTTGTCATGATGCAAGTGCATTGTTTCCTCATCGAAATACGGTTCTAATGCATCATAAGCGTATGGTAATTCTGGTAATTCAAAAGCCATGTAAAATTCCTCCTATATAACTTATCATTATTTTCTTACTAAAATCACTATAACAAGTCACACCCTAAAATTCAAAGGAATCGACTTAAAGCGCTCACTTATTTTTAAGAAAAGTTTTTCCTTTTCCAATCATCCGCTCATTATTTTTGACCAATCTTTGTTATAATGAATGTTAACGTGAGAATGCTTAGTCATTTTCCAAGTCCACTAGCTAAGAGTGAGAATATGCGAACAGAAAAGAGCGAATGTATGAAAGAAAGCAATATCCTCGTCATCTTATACGATGCCCTATTGAATTATCCAAAAATTATCCGTGTCATTTCCTATAGTTTTAAAAGAATGTTGGTCTATGCCCTATTAATTGCAGGTATATCAGCAATTCCAACCTTCTTCGACACTTTGAAAGTATTTGATTTACTAGAAACCAACGCAACATCGATCGTTAATCAAATCCCTGACTATCAAGTCACAGATGGCAAAATAGCCACCAGCGATGACCAAGCGGCCTTTATTTTTGAAACAGACCTGATAACCTATGCCTTTGATCCAAATGATGAAATCGCCAGTCAAGACGTGACGACTAGTCAAAACAATCTGATTACTGTTGAAAACAACTCAGATAACCTAACCATATCATTCATAGGCCAACCTATCGCCTTCACCTACACACAATTAGGTGACTCTGCCAATAGCGATGGTGTCAAAGGTATTATCCAGTCAATGACTAGCCTAACTTGGGCCTACTACCCGATTATCTTCGTCATTGTGGGCCTATCTAGCCTATTGAATTTAATGCTAGCTAGCCTGATGATTGCCCTAGTAATTGGTATGCTACCTGATTCAACCCGGTTAAGACTAACCTTTAAAATGCGGTTTTCTTTAGCCCTTGCGTCATTAACCATGCCACTAATGGTCATTACCATCTTTAACCTATTTGGCTTCTATGTTGTCTATCAATTAGAAATCATGTATGTCTTCGCCTTGATTCGTTTATGGCGACTATTGAAAAAAGTACAAGTCATAAAAATGCAGAAATAATACAAGGTGTGAGTGAGACCGCTCAGCTAAACAACTTCTAACGCATTTAAGCGAGTAAGTGCTAAAGCATCAACTCGCTCATAAACTGGAAGAATAGTGCCGTATCACACAAAGTGTGATGCAAACTATTCTGAAGTGGACTTG
>NZ_JVVG01000080.1:0-642 GCF_001053265.1 Carnobacterium sp. 1290_CSPC | reverse complement strand
CTTCATTAGCAACTCATATATCATATCATCTTCATACGAGGTTTGTCAACAAAATGTTTTGAAAAAGTTTTTTGTTGTTTTATACAAACAATATCGTGTTGACGACTTGAATATCATATCACTTGACTTGAGCCATTGTCAACAAGAATTTAAAATTTCTTTTTTCTCATTGTCGCCCTCAACAAGCAACCTGTATATATTACCCCTTATAGGAAGCCTTGTCAACGATATTCCAATATATTTTTCTATCTTTTTGCAGATGTTTATTGAAAGGTTGATTTTACGGCATTTCTATGGGAGTGAATTTGTTTATCACCTTGCATCTCTAGTTATATTCCTAGCAATGCTTATATACCATCTCAAGAGAATATCTGTAAGTTTTTAGTTTTGATCTATTTTCAGAGAATTACTGCAACATTTTTCATTCGTCATCTATCAAAATACTTACAAATATTCTGCATTTTTTGAAAGAATCTTCTAGCAGCTAAATATCAATATAAGTTTACCACTGCTATTGAACAATATTTGCATCCTTCGGATCCCAACCCTTGTAGATCAATCAAATTTTTGAAAAATGACCACAAAAAAACCAGTAGCCGAAGCTACTGGTTTTTCATCTTGCATGGCAACGTCCTAGTCTCA
>NZ_JVVG01000079.1:0-1566 GCF_001053265.1 Carnobacterium sp. 1290_CSPC | reverse complement strand
CTAAAAAACGTATTCGTGTGCTTTAAAATTATTTACCAACACTATTTGTAAAAGAACCCAGAAAACCCCAGTAAGTAGCCTCGATGAGCCGCCTTACTGGGGTTTGTTTGTGTTATTTCTTCAAGATGTCGACCTTATCTGTTTTTTCCCAAGTAAAGTCTTGGTCATCACGACCAAAGTGGCCGTAAGTAGCAGTCTTGCTGAAGATTGGTTGACGAAGAGATAACATGTCGATAATACCATTTGGTGTTAAGTCAAAGTTATCGCGAACTAAAGCAACTAAATCAATTTCAGATACATCACTTGTACCGAATGTGTCAATCCCAATAGATACAGGTTCTGCAACCCCAATAGCATAGGCTAATTGGATCTCAACTTTACGCGCTAAGCCAGCTGCAACCAAGTTTTTGGCAATATAGCGAGCCGCGTATGAAGCAGACCGGTCAACTTTAGTGGCGTCTTTACCTGAGAAGGCCCCACCACCGTGGTGAGCAGACCCACCGTAAGTGTCGACGATAATTTTACGACCAGTTAAACCTGAATCGGCTTCTGGACCACCAGATACAAACTTACCAGTTGGGTTGATGAAGTAACGTGTGTTTTCATCTAACCAGTTTTCTGGCATAGTTGGCTCAACAACGTGTTTAATCACGTCTTGGCGGATTTGGTCTAATTCAATACCTTCAGTATGTTGTGTTGAAATGACGATGGTATCAATACGTTGTGGTTGGTTGTTGTCATCGTATTCCATCGTTACTTGTGTCTTACCGTCTGGACCTAAGTAGTTTAATTCACCACTTTTACGGACTTCAGCTAGTCGGCGAGATAGGCGGTGACTTAATGCAATGGGCATTGGCATTAACTCTGGTGTTTCGTCTGTTGCGTAACCGAACATAATCCCTTGGTCTCCAGCACCGATCAACTTGTTGTCCACTTCGCCCTTTTCCCGAGTTTCAATGGCATCGTCAACACCTTGTGCGATGTCGGGTGATTGTTCGTCTAGTGAGACCAATACGGCGATGGAGTCAGCGTCGAAGCCGAATTTGCCGTCACGGTAACCAATTTCACGGACGGTGTCGCGAACGATTTTTTGGATATCCACATATGCGCTAGTTGTGACCTCACCGAATACTAGGACAAGTCCTGTATTGACGGCAGTTTCGCAAGCGACACGAGCTTGTGGGTCTTGTGCAAGAATCGCGTCAAGAATGGCATCAGAAATTTGGTCAGCAACCTTATCTGGATGTCCTTCTGTGACTGATTCAGAAGTAAATAGTCGTTTATTCATGTTGTTTCCCCCAAAATATAAATTTTATGGTTACAAGGAATTTTTGCCTAAGCAAACCCTATCGGGAAGAATTTATTGTAACGTCCCCCATTATACATGATATGAAGGGAATAGTAACGGGAAAATGGCGGTATTTTCAATTTTCTGATAAGTTTTTATAGACTATTTTTAAGATTAAGATAACCCTGCATTAATTGCCTTACTATAGTTTCATTTACAAGAGGCTGGGACAAAACTACTTTTGCGAAAAAAGTAGTCCCACTTTCGTTTATTTTTAT
>NZ_JVVG01000011.1:0-413 GCF_001053265.1 Carnobacterium sp. 1290_CSPC | reverse complement strand
GCGTTTCAGATTAGTTTGTAACTGACTGCGTCATTTACTGCACTAATCTTCCAACGGTTCTTTTCTTAGCGTCGGCCCTCGCACCCTTTTCTTGCTTTCTGTTTTTTTCCATGCTATTATTGGCTATGCAAATAATTTAAGTAATTGCTGTGAGGTTTATTGTGTTTGTCTTTAAGCGAGCTTGTGGTTGGTGTGAACAGGTAAGACAGTCAATAATGGTTGCGCAGTAGGCAAAGTGTCGCTTTACTTCGGTGCATACCGTTATCATGTCCTTACAATGAAGTAAAAATGTAGGTGGTACCGAGCAATGAAATTTGCGCCCTATACTATAATTGTCTAACCATAGATTGTTATGGCTCTACAATATATAGGACTGATGACTTCAAAAAAAGAGGAATCTCCATTATCATAAA
>NZ_JVVG01000078.1:0-10098 GCF_001053265.1 Carnobacterium sp. 1290_CSPC | reverse complement strand
AAAAATAGTGTCAATGAGATTCAATATGAATTCTCACCAACACTATTTATTATAGAACCATTATAATCAGGAAGCATACCTATGTTAAAAACTGCAAAGTTTATGGGTATGCTTTTTTGCTATTTTGTCACTAGTAATGATAGCAAGTTAATAGATTATTTAATATAATTAAAAAAGCGAATTAAGAAGGACTTAAATAGCCAATTTTTGAAAAAATCTCATGAATTTGTTAGAAATAGTAATATTGCAATTTTTATCTTCTGCGAGACATGGTATGATGGTTGAAAGAAAGTGAGTGAAGTAGTGATGGACTACAATGAACGTTATTTATTATTATTATCTGAGCAATTTCCAGATATTGCCTCAGTAACAACAGAAATCATTAATCTAGAAGCGATTATGGAATTACCTAAAGCCACAGAGCATTTTATTAGCGACCTCCATGGCGAGTATGATGCTGTTTCGCACGTGTTACGTAATGGGTCGGGGAATATTAAAGAAAAAATTCGAGAGGTATTCCAAAACCGGTTATCGACGAATGAAATGAACCAGTTGGCAACCCTTGTCTACTATCCAGAAGAGAAGCTAGACCGAGTGTTAGCGGATATTACAGATGTAGAAGAAGAGCATGAATTCTATACGTTAACAATTTCTAGATTAGTGGAGTTGGGACAATTTGTTGTGTCTAAATACACCCGTTCAAAAGTTCGCAAGGCTATGCCAAAAGACATGTCTTACATCCTTGAGGAGTTGTTATTTAAGGATTCTGTCTTGACCAATAAGGGGTCTTACTACTGGAATATCATTCAAAATGTTATCGAATTAGGGGCAGCAAACCGTCTAATTGAAGCCTTGTCTGAATTGATGCAGGAACTTGTTGTCGATCATTTACACGTTTTAGGGGACATCTATGACCGTGGGCCGTCGCCTGATAAAATCATTGACTTGTTGGCTGCTCAGAAATCCATCGATATCCAATGGGGGAACCATGACGCCATTTGGATGGGGGCCGCTTCGGGGTCACGCGTCTTGATCGCCAACGTATTACGGATTTGTGCCCGTTATGACAACTTAGAAATCATCGAGGATGGCTATGGTATTTCACTGAGACCCTTGGTGGCATTCGCGGAGGCTACATACCCCGATGACACTATCGCGGAATTCATGCCTAAGATTGACGATTCTGTGGACCATTTTCCAGAAGAAGTGAAACAAATTGCCAAGATGCAGCAGGCAATCACGATTATTCAATTTAAATTAGAAGCGCAAGTCATTAAACGCCACCCTGAATTTCAAACCGATAACCGCCTATTCCTTGATAAATTAGACTTGGAAAAAGGGACTGTACTCGTTGGTGGGAAGGAATATGACTTGAAGAATACGACGTTCCCTACGGTAGACCCGGCAGATCCGTTCAAACTAACTGAGGATGAAGAGTTTGTGATGGCGAAATTGCAAGCTGGTTTCTTAAACTCTGACCGTCTGCAAAAGCATATTGCCTACCTATATAGTAAGGGGTCATTGTATAAAGTCTACAATGAAAACCTGTTATATCACGGTTGTATTCCGATGAATGAGGATATGTCATTTAAGGCGGTTGAAATTCACGGCCGTTCATATGCAGGACGGGCATTGTTGGATCAATTTGAGAAGGCTATGCGTCAAGCTTTTGCGGCTCAAGGACCAGATGAAGACGAAAACCCTGATTTGGATTACATGTGGTATATCTGGCAAGGGGAAGGGTCATCGCTATTTGGAAAGACCAAGATGACGACGTTTGAGCGTTACTATATTGAGGATGCTGAAACACATCATGAGCCAAAAAATATTTACTATACTTTACGTAATGAAAAAGAGTCTGCTGAATTGATTTTAAGCGAGTTTGGTATTCGTCCAGATCGAGGGCACATTGTAAACGGTCATACACCGGTTAAAGAGCGTAAGGGTGAAGACCCAGTTAAAGCGGACGGTAAACTCTTAGTGATAGACGGTGGTTTTTCAAAAGCTTATCAACCAACCACAGGCCTAGCAGGTTACACCTTACTATATAATTCGTTTGGTATGTTATTAGTGAGCCACCAGCCATTCTCTAGTATTGAGGATGCCGTGGAACATGAAACAGATATCGTATCTACACGTCGAATTATCGATAAAGAGCTAGAACGATTACAAGTGCGCCAAACCGATGTAGGGGTTAAACTGGAAGACCAAGTCGCCCAGTTAAAAAAATTACTTCATGCCTATAGAAATGGTACAATAAGACCAAGAGTAGTGTAATTTGAGGAGGAATTTATTCATGTCAAAAGGTGTGACGATTTACTTCATGCGTCATGGAGAAACTTATCTAAACTATTATGGACGTATGCAAGGGTGGGCTGATGCGCCACTAACGCCACGCGGAGAAGAAGATGTACGTAGCAGTGGTCGTGGATTGGCCGATGTAGAATTTTCAGCAGTATATACGAGTGATTTACAACGTACGGTAAAAACAGCAGAACTTATTCTAGACGAAAATAAGGCAACTGCTAAAGATATTGAAATTGAGAAACGTCCAGAGTTTAGAGAAGTCTTCTTTGGTTCTTTTGAAGGATTAGACGCAAGAGGTTTATGGGACAAAGTAACAGAGATTGCTACTGGTAAAGATGGTTCCTATACTGGAGCAACTTCAGATGAAAGTGTTCGTTTAGAATTGAATGCTTTTAAAGAAATGGATCCTTACCACGATGCAGAAAACTTCATGGAATTTTGGATGCGTGTGGAATTAGGTTTGATTGATGTGATCACTAAACACAGAGAAACCGATCAAACGATTCTAATTGTGAGTCATGGGATGACTATCCGTAACATGATCCACGAATTGATTCCACAATTTGAAATTGATTCGATGCTAGATAATGCTAGTGTGTCCGTGGTTAGATATCAAGATGGTTTATACCACCTAGAAGCCTTTAACCAGACAGACCACTTTGCCCATAAAGAAATTAATGACCAAGAAACTGATCTTGATCATGAGGATATTTCTTAATCATATAAAGTCAAATGGTGAGTACACAAGGAAATTTACCTTGTCTGCGCTCGCCATTTTTTATTATCGATAAATTCTATATTATAGATAAAAGCCGAAGGAATGGGATACAACAAGCTTTATTTTACCTGCAAATTTATAAATTATGATATACTATATTGTGTATTTTTTTAAAAAAACTTAACAAAAAGAAAGGAATATTTACAAGTGGATAAAAATAGCACTAGGTGGCAAACCGTAATGGTAATGGCTGGTGCAATGATGGCATCACTCATTGGATCTGGTTTTGCAACAGGACAGGAGCTTATCCAATACTTTGTTTCAAAAGGTTGGATGGGGCTTCTTTCAATTTTTGTTATGTTTTTAGGCTTTGCTTTTATGGGGTATACCTTATTTACAACTGGATATCGGCACCAAGATAAATTAGAAAATACCAATGATATTTTTGAATTATATTCAAATAAAATGATTGGTAAATTCTATGAATATCTTTCTATCGTAGTTATTTTCTTAACATATACGGTAATGATCGCAGGAGCCGGTGCGACACTAAACCAGCAATTTGATACACCTATCATTGTTGGCTCAATACTGATGTTTGTAGTGGTTGCAGGTGTTGTAATGCTTGGATTAGAAGCCTTAACCAATATCTTAGGGAATTTAGGGCCTATGATTGCTATTGTTGCCATGATACTAGGTTTATATGGTTTAATCACCAACTTTAATGAATTACCCAATATAGCAAGTTCAATCGAAAGTGCTTTGGCAAATGGAGAAATTCAGACCTCTTCAGGAAATTGGCTTGTGTCAGGTCTTAATTATGTAGGGTATAACCTTATCTTATTCGCAGGTTTTATTAGCCAAACTGGGGGAGAAGCTAACAGCCGTAAAGACGCCGCATATTCGGGTCTAATCGGTGGGGGTTTCTTTAGTATTGCGATCCTTGTTTCTTATTTTGGTTTCATGGCTTCCTTCAACTTAGTGGGTAGATCAGCTGTACCTACTTTATCTTTAGCTAATGAAATTCATCCTTACCTAGCTTACTTCTTTGTTATTATTATCATGATTGGGATCTTCACTACAGCAGTCACCTTACTTTGGAATTCAGTATCTAATTTCTCAGAGGATGGTAGTAAAAAGCATAAGGTCCTTACATTGATTATCGGCCTAATTGGTTTAATTATCGGTTCAATGATTTCTTTTAGTTCATTATTGAAAATTGTCTATAACATTGCTGGCTATTTCGGAATTGCCTTTATGATTCTGATGCTAGTCCGTCACATTCAATGGGGTAGAGCAGCTAAAGAAAAATAGAAAAAAGTTTCAAATAAAAAAACCGCTTATGACAAGCGGTTTTTCTTTATTCTATTTAAGAATTATTCTTCGTCTTTTTTAGTAAAGCCATCTAGACGACCTTGAGCATCATCTTTGGCATCGTTAAATCTATCTTTAGATTCGTTGACTTTTTCTTCAACTTCGCCACGAGCTTGTTGGCCTTTACCTTTGCCTTCTTGCTCTTTATCACCAGTTACTTTACCAACTGTTTCATTTACTGCACCTTTAATTTTATCGAAAGTTCCATTGTTTTCGTTTGACATAAGATCAACCTCTTTCATTTAATTATTTAAAGTATATATATATTTTACCATATATGATATTGAGTACAAATTTAAACACTTATAAACCATTGAAAGCATGAGAATGTAGGCTAAGCTAGGTCATGCACCAATGTTGACCAAAGACTGAAATATATGATATAATAAAGGATACATTCACGGGGGTGTTATTGGATTCGACAGGCATGGCCCGGTGTACAACTACTGCTCGGAGGTTACGGCTTCGCAACAACGTTACCAGTTTAAATATAACTGACAAACAAGAAACAAACACTTTAGCTTTCGCTGCGTAAAAACAGTGAGCTAAGATTCGCCTAGCGTCACCTATGCGCTAGTTCCGAGTCCTATTATAGTAGGTTACGTTCTAAGCTTCCGTCTGGAGTAAGGAAAAGAGATTAATCAGACTAGCAATCTAATTGGTTTGTTTATTCACCATTAGTGCGCGAATCCGAGAATGAACTATAGTGGTAAAAGTTGTATAATCGGAGTGTTTGGACAGGGGTTCAAATCCCCTCACCTCCATATTATTCAACAAAGGCTTCCTAACAGTTGTAAAGGCTGGTAGGGAGCCTTTTTTAATATCTGAACTTTGCTTACAACTGCTATAAATCATTACTAACCATTACCACTCGGAAAATGGTAATGGTTTTTGATTCTGTATCTTTAACAGTAGTAATTTAGGCAATAAATTTATGGGTAGATAATTTTTAGTTCAAAACCCTTTATAAAATAATCTATAACAATTGCTACGGAAGTAGATTTTATTGTTATATATGTATCTGTTTTGCTTTATAACATGACTCAGTGAAATAGATTTTCACAAGAGCCTCAATAGCGAAAGCTATTGGGGTTTTCTCTTTTATACGTTAATGCTTAAGAATGCTATAATTAATTTAATTGTATTTCTAAAGAAGGGAGAAAATAAATGATTACTTGGGATTATTTTAACGTGAATAATAACCATAAAACAAGCTCTTTTGAGAGTTTAAGCAGACTGTTGTTCAAAGAAAACTATTGTGTAGAAGGTACTATTTTGCGATCTAATCCAAACCATAAAGGAATTGAAGTTGACCCAGTTACTGGAAAAGATGGATTAATAATAGGTTTTCAGGCTAAATATTTTTCAAAAGGAATAGACTATTCTCAAATTAAAAAAAGTTTTCAAATCATTAGAGATAATTACGAAGGTAAACTGGATAGAGTATATCTTTTTAGTAATGAAGATGTAAGTACTAATAATTCAAGTTATTTAGAGTGCGTTAAGATTTTAGAAGAAGCATCTATAGGGTGTATTGCAATAACCAACACAGAATTGCTAGAGCAAGCAGCGACATCAAAACGTGCTAGTGCATTATTCTTTAATCAACATAAGTTCGATATTGAATGGTTTCGACAACAAGTACAATTGAATTTGAATTCGCTATCGTATCGCTATAATAAGAAATTTAATGCAACTACTGATACAGAAAAATCCGTTGGCTTATTTTGTCAAAGCGAATTATCCGACGAATTATTGCCTGCTCGTGTGTCAAATTATCTGAAGGAAATTAAATCTTATTATAAACAAAGGGGACGAGAATTATTAGATAACATTGCAGAAGACATTCTTAAGTCAGGTGAGATAGAAAATACAAATGATTATTACAAACTAAATGAATATATTAAAAATAAATATGCATATGCTTTTCTACAACTTGGAAATTCTTTAAATGAACTAAATGATAAAATTCATTCTGCAGATCTTGAAAACGATGAAAGAGATAAATTGCTTTCTAAGAGGCAGGACTTAGAAAAAATAAAAAGATTACTAGATAATTTATTGCTTTCAAATTTTGAAGAGAAACTAATAGATAATAAAATTCTATTGTTAAAAGGGAAAGCAGGAGTTGGCAAATCACATACTTTCGCCATCTCCGCTAATAATTTAGTTTATGAAAACAGGCCAACAATTTTACTACCAGGGTATTCATTCATAAAAAATAATCCTGTTAAGAATCAATTAATCGACCTACTTAATATACCTAATATAGATATAAATAACTTGTTAGATAGTTTAGATGCTCTTGGAAAATTAATAAATAAGCCGATTGTTGTTTTTATTGATGGAATAAATGAAACTAATGACAACATTATTTGGAAGAATACTATTGAAGAAATCTCTCAAATTTTAGATAATTATAATTATGTAAAATTTGCTTTTTCATTTAGACATGGATTCGAAGAGAAATTAATATCAGATTATGCAGAAGAATTAATATCAAAAGAAAAAATATCTGTACTCAACCATGAAGGACTTGATAGATTTGATTATGAACAGATAAATATTTTTCTAGACTATTACAATATAACCTTCTCGCCAACATTATATTTTAATGAACAGATGTCGAATCCTTTATTTTTAACATTATTTTGTGAAAACTTTGCAGGATATGATATGGACATTCAAGAGATATTTAATAAAACGCTAGAAAAAATTGATCAATCATCTAGAGAAGAGATTGAATTTGATGAAGACTTTAATTTATTAAAAGAATTTCTTACTCAATTTGTATCTAAAATGCTAGCAGGAAATGGATGGACTGTTTCTAAAGAAGAAACTTTTTCGATACCATTTTGGGAAAACAACGGATTAGTATTTAAAAAGCATGATTATATTGGCTCACTAGTAAGAAATGGATTAATAAATAAATTTGAAAATTCCGACGAAATATACTACACATTCTCTTATAACTTAGTGCGAGATTATTTACTTGGAAGTGAAATATTCAAAAAGAGCACTAACTTAGATGAACTTGAATATAATATTTTAGATGTATTAATTGATGATGATAATCTTAACTATTCCATGGTAGATCCCTTATTGTTTACTTCAGAAATGGGATATGAAAGTTACGGAAGAGAGATAATTATACCTGTATTAGATTTTATTTACGAAGAAGATATACATTTGGCTAACAATTTAGCAGATCGTTTCATAGAATCTTTTACTATCAGAAAAAATATAAATACGAGTGTTGAAATATTAAGGAAGATACTTAATAACTACGAAGTTTCAATCGATACTTTCTATAATATGCTTATAGATAACAGTATTAAGCTAAAAAATTCAACAAATGCATATCTTTTAGATAGCCATCTTTCTCAAATGTCTATGGTTACTCGAGACTCACTATGGACAACTTTTATAAATGGAATAAGTAGTGATTCTAAACTAGGTCAGATTATTTCTTCTTTTGAGTCTGCGAAAGTTAATACACACTCTCTAAAAAATGAGCAAATTAGACTAATGCTTATATTGTTTAGCTGGACTTTGACATCTAGTAATAGAAAGTTAAGAGATCGTTGCTCAAAGGCTATGATTGTAATTCTTAAGGATAATTTTCAATTATGCTTAGACCTACTAAAAGAGTTCGAAAATACTAACGACCCATATGTAGTTCATAGATTATATAGTGTAGTTTTTGGAGCATTAGTGCGTACGAAGGACAAAAACCATGAAACTTATAAGGAGTTAGTAAATTACGTATATAATACTATCTTTCAGGCAGATGAAGTGTATCCAGATATCTTATTAAGGGATTATGCACGATTGATTATAGAGCGGTATTTATTTGAGTATCCCGAAGATATGGACTTTTCAAGAGAAAAAATTAGACCGCCTTATAATTCTTCTGATATTCCTGAAATGGAAAGAGTGGAGTATGATTCTTTCGGAAAAAATGATTCTTCTATAGATGCAATTATCTCTTCTATGAATACTGAGAATAGTGGCCCAGGAATTTATGGAGATTTTGGAAGATACGTGTTTGATTCAGCACTAAATCAATTTAAAAACTTCGATAATGAAAATGGCTATTATTATGCTATGGATTACATTTTTAATGTTATAGGTTTTGATGGCGGGCTATTTCCACACGACATTAATAATTATTATACTGAAAGACATGATACACGGAAAGTTGAACGCATTGGTAAAAAATATCAATGGATTGCTTTATATAATCTTTTAGCTAAGGTAGCCGACAATTATTTAGTAGAAAACGATTACGATATTTCAGAAGATTACAGCGGTCCATGGAGTCCATATGTTAGAGATTTTGATCCAACACTCAATAATAGATTTAAACCTGATAAAAGTCTAATCGAATTCAACCCTAAAGACGAGTTATATTCGAAAGAATTTTTAGACGATTTTGATCGAGAAGAAACAGATATGATAGACTGGGTAAATAAGACTTCCACACTATTTGATGATATTGAAAATGAAATTAAAATAAAAGATTCTCGAGGAAATAATTGGATAATTTTAAACCACATAAAAGAAATTGAAAAAAATGAAAATATATTACGAAAATACGATGGAAAGCGACAAGAAATTTATAACATTATCCAGGCATATTTTGTTAAAGAAGAAGATTATGAAAGGTGTTTGGAAGATATAGAGACTAGGAACTTCTATGGAAGAAACTATCCTGAGGGTAGCCGTTCATATGAATTTTTTAATAGAGAATATTATTGGAGTTCTGCATTAAAAAATAATGTATTAAAAAATGAATGGTCTGCTATAGAGATTGAGACAGGAGAGTACTATGAAGAAGAAGTACGGGATTATAGTTCATCAAATTTGGAAGATTTTATTTTAGGTATCGAGAATAATGAAGAAGTAAAATATAAAAAAGTAAAACGTCCGGTAAAGGAAATTGGTTATTATGTCTTGCCAGCTAGTAGTGATTTTTTATATGAGTCTCAATATGATGGTACACTTGAGGAGAGTTCAATTTCTTTTAAAATACCGAATTCAGAAATTATAAATATTTTAATGTTAGAGCAAAAAACGATTGATGGATTTTTCTATGTAGAAGATGAGCTAGTGGCATTTGATACAAAATTAATAGATGAAGATTATGGATTGATTATAAAAGAAACTTATCTTCATAAATTCTTAGAAGAGCAGAAATACAGAGTGTTTTGGACCTTAATTGGAGAAAAAAGCTTTAGAACATCAGATAGAATGCAAATATGGAGTCAGTGGAGTGGTTATGCGTATCTTAATGAGAAATTTGATATTGCTAGTAAAATGAGATTAGAAACTCCTGGTGAGTCAAATAGATTTAATAACAAAGTTTAAAAACGTATACTACAAATCATTTCATAGTAGTTATCACAATAACATAACTTATATCCAAAACCCACAATAAGTTTTGCTAATGAGATCTTATAGTGCTTCATCATTCATAATGACTACTGCATTAGACAACGATTTACAGAGTGCTTAACAGACATAGTTCTGTCTATCACTTTTAAAACTGTTCTAAATGGTCGTCAAAATAAGATATAAAGCGAAAAAGCTTTGAAGAAAGGCATTACCTTCTTCAAAGCTTTTTATATTGCAAAAAGTGGTTCTATAATAAATAGTGTTGGTGAGAATTCATATTGAATCTCATTGACACTATTTTT
>NZ_JVVG01000077.1:0-239 GCF_001053265.1 Carnobacterium sp. 1290_CSPC | reverse complement strand
AAAGTTACCCCCATCTCAGACTCCAAATTGGCCATGGCTTTCGACAAAGACGGCTGGGCAATAAACAAGTCCTTGGCCGCCTGCGTCATATTCCCCACTTCAACAACCTTCATAAAATACTGCAAATCTTCAATCCGCATACGCTCACTCCTTACCATAGTTTCAAGCTATGAAAACCGACATATAATAGTTATTTGTAATTATTATGCCAGACCCATATACTCATAACAAGTTCAAAA
>NZ_JVVG01000076.1:0-91298 GCF_001053265.1 Carnobacterium sp. 1290_CSPC | reverse complement strand
GGCAGAGACCCATCTTCTTGTGCGGGGCGAATGTAATAGAAGTCTTGGTAGTATTCGTCACCAGCTAGGGCCTTTTGGAACCACTCGTGTTCAGTAGAAGAGTGGTTTAAAGGCATATCTAGCATCAGGTCGATGCCACGTTTTTTACCTTCACGGGCTAATTCTTCAAAATCATCCATAGTCCCAAAACGTGGGTCGATGGCAGTGTAGTCTGAAATGTCATAACCGTTATCATTTTGTGGCGATGGGTAGAAGGGGTTCATCCAAATCATGTCGACACCTAGTGTTTCTAGGTAGTCTAATTTTTCAATGATTCCTCTAAGATCACCAAAACCGTCTCCATCCGTGTCGTTAAAAGACTTTGGATAAACTTGGTATATTACCTTTTTCCCTAAATCATTTGTCATTGTGTCTTCCTCCTTTTTAGAAAAAAGCTCGCCCAGGGGCATCCAAGGCGAGCGTGAAACTTGAATCTATCTGGCTAATGCTAGAACTTGATATTGAAATCGATTTTGTTATTAGCTAGGAAACCAGTTTTCTTAAATACAATTGTCAATGCGAATGGTACAACGATGGCGATGGCCATAGCTAGTAAGAACCAACCCCAGTATTGGAATTGAATCGCTAAGATACCAGGTAAACCACCGACCCCGATTGAGTTAGCTGTAATTCCAACTGTTGTTGAAAGTAAACCAGCTAAACCTGAACCAATCATCGCTGCAATAAATGGGTAAACATATTTAATGGTAACACCGAACATTGCCGGTTCAGTTACCCCTAAGTAAGCTGATACAGCTGATGGAATGGTAATTTGACTTTCTTTCTCATCTTGACGAGTTGTCCACCAAATCGCCATAACCGCAGATGCTTGAGCAATATTTGATAGGGCGATCATTGGCCATAAACCAGTACCACCAAAGTCAGCCACTAACTGTGTATCGATTGCGTTGGTCATATGGTGTAAACCAGTAATTACAAGTGGAGAGTATAGGGCACCGAAGATTAAACCGAACAACCAAGAAACAGGTCCAGTTAAACCAGCGTACACAACACTAGAAATCCAAGTACCTACAGTCCAACCGATTGGGCCTAAAACTGTATGCGCCAAGATAATGGCAGGAACTAATGATAAGAATGGCACGAAAATCATAGAAATCATCTCTGGGATGTATTTACGCCAGAATTTTTCAAGCCAAGCAAGTGATAGACCTGCGAACATGGCCGGTAATACTTGGGCTTGGTAACCAATCATATCTAATTGGAAGAAGCCGAAGTCCCATTGTGGTACTTCACCAGCTAAGATAGCATCTGGTGCAGCATAAGCATTTAGTAATTGTGGTGAAACTAATGTGATACCTAATACGATACCAAGAATTTGAGTGGTACCCATTTTACGTGTTACAGACCATGTAATCCCAACTGGTAAGAAGTGGAAAATGGCTTCACCCGGTAACCAAAGGAAGCTGTTCACCCCGGCCCAGAATGTTGAAACATCAACAATCGTGTTGTATTGAGGTGTACCGTCACCCATCGTTTGCGCTACGCCATCAACAATTTTTTGCCCTAGGAACTCCATTGGCACCCCTTCAAGCACGTTACGGAAACCTAAAATAAGACCCCCGACGATAATTGCTGGAATAATTGGTGCAAATACTTCAGCCAAGAATGTCATGGCTTTTTGAAGCCAGTTTTGTTGTTGGTCAGCTGCTGCAGCTTTCACCGCTTCTTTTGACGTACCAGAAACACCAGAAACCGCTTCAAATTCATTATAAAAATCTGCCACCTTGTTCCCAATAATAACCTGGAATTGACCAGATTGGGTAAATGTCCCTTTAACAGAAGGGATGTCTTCAATAGCTTTAACATCCGCTTGTTTAGGATCATTTAATACAAACCGCATACGCGTCGCACAGTGTGTAACGGCATTGATATTCTCCTTACCCCCAATGTCATCCAGTAAGGATTTAGCATCCTGTTTAAAATCACTCATTTTTCTTCCTCCTCTATAAAGAAAATGCCATATGATATCCAAATAATAATTGTAAACTTGTCTATACAAGTTATCTACGAGGTTATTATATAATGATAACGGTTTCAAATCAAGTGAAATCACTCAATCAAAAAATTTTTTATAGGCCTATAGTTAATAGGAAGAAAGTGATTAAAAAGTCCGGTGAGCCCCACTTATCAGTTGGTTGTAAGCCTTGGTAGTGGTATGATTATGGCATGTTTTAGACCGAAATGAGGTGTGGAATGTCAGAAGAAAAGGATACAAAATTCAATACACTTGACGTGGACCAAATTGCTTTTATGGAGGCAGCGATTGAAGAAGCAAAGAAGGCAGCAGCTATTGGTGAAGTGCCAATTGGGGCAGTTGTCGTCTACCAGGGGGAAATCATCGGGCGTGGCCATAACTTGCGTGAGACCAGTCAGGATGCAACAACCCATGCGGAAATCCTCGCTATCCAAGAAGCCAACCGTAATCGGGCATCTTGGCGACTAGCGGATGCAGATTTGTATGTGACGTTAGAACCCTGTCCTATGTGTTCGGGTGCCATGATACAAAGCCGTATCAAACGTCTCTATTATGGCGCTTATGATCAAAAGGGTGGCACGGCAGGAACATTGATGAATATACTGAATGATAGTCGGTTTAACCATCAAGTTGAAGTCATTGATGGTGTCATGCATGAAGAATGTAAGGCACTTTTACAAGATTTTTTTATTGAATTACGCAAGAAACGCAAAAATTCAAGTCGTAAACCAAAAGTAGAAAACTAAGCGAAATGTCAAAATACTAAAAAATAAGACATTGTGATTTACTTAGCGTTTTCATTTAAAATAAAGTGTTTTTTTGTTATAATTAAGTTGTTATAACGCTTTTAGGGGGGTGAATTGGGTGTCCAGCAAAACTTTAGCAAAAATTGTCGATACTGAGAAAGCAACGCAAGCACTAAGTGATAAATATGCAAGTAAGCGAGAAAGTTTATTAGAAGACAAAAATCGCAAATTAAGCCAAATGGCGTCTGAAAAAGAAGCAATCTTGAAAGATTATCAAGAAGCGCAGCGTGCCGAGAATGAAAAAGCTTTACAAGCGTACAAATCTGAAGAAAAAGCGAAGAACGATCAAGAGATTGAGGAAATTGAGAATCAATTCCAAGGCGCTTTGCCATCTTTAGTCTCACTTGTAATTGAGGAGGTGAAAAATAGCTATGGCAATCGCTAAGATGCAAAAAGTATCGATTGTAACGGCGCCAAGTAACAAAGACCACTTGTTACAAACCTTACAAACGATGCAGAATATACAAGTTAGTGACCTTTCCTTAAAGGTAACCGGCCAAGACTTTACCTTCAACAATAATTACCAAAGTGATCAAGATTACCAAGTCATTTATGAACGCGGACGCGAAGTATTACATTATCTAAGTCAATACCAACAAAAGGTATCTTTAAAAGATAAAATTACGACCAAACGCCCACAAATGACCATGGATGAACTACATCAAACTGTGGATGAAGCAGCAGCTTTACAATTGATTGAAAAAGTCGAAGCCTTAAGACAAAAGCGTAACGACATTCAAGACCAACGCCAACGGGTTGAAGATGAACAAACAACCATCGCTAAATGGCGGGCCCTAGATGTTGATCCAAAATCTCTACAAGAGTTAAAACTATTCGATGTTCGTCTAGGAACGATTCCAAATGATGAAAACCGTCACCACTGGCAACAATTAAAAGCCATTGAAGATGTGGCCGTTGAAGAAGTGTTTGCTAACGAGAATGAAATTGGTGTCGCAGTCGTTGCCTTACCAGGTCAAAACGACAACCTGCAAGCAAAACTTGCAGAAAATTATTTCTCTGAAGTAGAGTTTAATTACGGACAAACCCCAGAAGAGACCTTCCAAACATTGGAAAGTGAACGGAAACAACTCATCAAAGATGAGGAGGCCGTTGTTAAAGACATTAAAAACATGCAAGAATCTAAAGCTACTATTCAATTAGCAGTAGAAGAATTCTTTAACCGTAGTCAACGTGCCAACGCAGCACAGCTTTCATATGATAACCAACAGTTATCTTTATTCAGTGGTTGGATTGAAGAAGCGCAAGTTGAAAACTTGCAAAGCGCTTTAGAAGAAGCCTTTGATGTGCACACGTTTGCTATTATTTTAGAAGAAACAACCGAACAAGAAGTTAAAGAAGATGAAGTGCCAATCAAATTACATAATGCTTCTATAGTAGAACCTTTTGAAATGATTACTGAAATGTACTCATTGCCAAATTACCGGGAGAAAGACCCGACCAACTGGGTAGCTGGTTTCTACATGTTATTCTTCGCTATGATGATGGGGGACTTCGGTTACGGTATCCTCCTTTGGATTGGTACACTCTTTGCCATGAAGGTAATGGATTTACGGAAGAGTACTAAACGTTTTGTGAAATTTGGACATATTCTATCCTACCCAACGATGTTAATTGGTTTAGCTTATGGATCCCTATTTGGTGAAGCTTTACCATTCGGTTTGATCAATCCAACTGAAGATGCCTTAACGCTAATGATTATCTCTTTAGTGATTGGTTACATTCACATCTTTGTAGGTTTATGCTTAAATATCAGATTACAGCTTAGTCGTAAAGACTATGCATCAGCCTATAATGACGGTATTGGCTGGTTAGCACTGTTAATAGCGCTAGCTATCGGTATCACTGGCTTTATGACCGGTATGGATATGTTGATTCCTATCGCAAAATGGTTTGCCATTATTGCAGCTGCAGGAATTATCGTGGTTCCTATGTTCACGAGTAATAATAAAGCAGTTGGTGGTGTTGTTGGGTTGTATAACTTATACGGTGTGTCTTCGTATGTAGGAGATTTCGTTTCTTATACACGACTAATGGCTTTAGGTATTTCAGGTGGAGCTATCGCCATGTCCTTTAATATCTTGTTTACTATCTTGCCAGTGCCTGTTCGATTTTCAGTGGGTATTTTGATGATTATCGCCTTACAATTATTTAACATGTTCTTATCATTACTATCTGCCTACGTTCATAGTATGCGCTTAGTATTCGTTGAGTTCTTTGGTAAATTTTATGAAGGAGGCGGGCGTGCCTTTAAGCCGATTCGCACACTACAAGAGTTTGTTTCTCTAAAAGACGTAGAAGAAAATTAATTAAAAGACAACAAAATGGAGGTTTTTAAATAATGAATACATGGTTTGAATTTTTTGTGGAAAACGGTGGCCAAATCTTTGCGATGGTCGGAATTGCAATTGCCGTAATTTTCTCTGGTATGGGTTCTGCACGTGGTGTTGGTGAAACTGGTGCGGCTGCAGCTGCCTTGGTTAAAGACCAACCTGAAAAATTTGCGCAAACATTAATCTTACAACTATTACCTGGTACGCAAGGTTTGTATGGTTTCGTTATCGGTATCATGATTTACTTACAATTAGGTACAGGTTTAGACTTAACTCAAGGACTACAATACTTTGTAGCAGGTATCCCTATTGGTTTAGTAGGTTTAATTTCAGCACGTTGGCAAGGGCATACTGCAACAGCAGGTGTACAAATTTTAGCAAAACGTCCTGAAAACGTATCTAACGCAATCATCTACTCTATCATGGTTGAAACTTACGCAATCTTAGCATTCGTTATTTCTCTATTATTAGTACTTTCTGTTGGTTAATCACTAATCAAGTAGAAAAACCAAAAGAAGGAGGATAAGTCGAATGGCAGATATTCAAACTTTAGTCGATCAAGTGCTAGCCAATGCTGAAAAAGAAGAAAAAGCAGCATTAGCCGCATTTGAAGCTGAAATGAATGAAGAAATCAACAAAGCCAAAGCGCAAAACGATGACCAAATTGTGACTGAAAAGCACCACATCGAAAACGCTGAAGCTAAAAAATTACAAACACAAAAACAAAGCTACTTAAACGTCTTACGTAATGACAAATTACAAGCCAAACAAGCCTTACTAGAAAAAGTCTATGATCAAGCTATTGTTGAATTACAACAATTATCAAGCGAAGCGTTTACTAGTTTTATCAAAGGCGCTTTAAACCAAGTAGCAGACACTGAGAACCTTACGTTAACAGTAGGTGAATTCAGCCAACACCAATTCGACGCTGACCAAGTGAAAGCCTTAAACCCATCTATTCAATTAGATGATACTTTCCTTCCCAAGCGTTCAGGTTTTGTTTTAAGTAACGAAGAAGTGGACTATAACTTTACTTTTGAATCAATCATTGACCAAAAGAAAAAAACATTAGCGCCAAAATTAGTGAAACAAGCATTCTAAGAGAGGGGAGTGACAGCAATGCCAAACGCTACATATGCACAACTGGATACTACCATTCGTGTAAAAGAAAGTAGTTTGCTAGCAAAAGAAGACTATGACGCACTTTTACGTGCCAACTCCCTTGAAGATGTATTTGCTGCCCTACGCAAAACCAACTATCATATCCCAGAAAATATCGGAGAAACACATGATTTCGAAGGGTTCCTAATCCGTGATTTACGTGAAATGTATGCTGGTTTATATGAAGAAACGCCTGTAGATGAAGTGGTAGACGTATTTGCCTTGCGTTACAGCTACCACAATTTGAAAGTATTATTCAAAGAATGGTATACAGAACGAGATTTCTCGCACATGTATATCAACATCGGCCGTTTTTCAATCGAAGCCTTACGGACCTTAATGCAAACTGGTGAAGGTAACCAATTCCCAGAAGTCATGAAAGAAGGCGTCCAACATGCACGCGATTATTACGAAGAATACCATGACTTGGACGGCATTTCGATCCTATTGGACCATTCTTACCTAGGCCACTTAAGAGACATCGCTGACAAATCTGATGATCAAGATATGGCGAAGACCCTATTGATGATGATTGATTTAGAAAATTTATCTATGGTTGTTCGTGGGATGAAGCAAGGCCGTTCTCGTGGGTTCTTAGAAGCAGTCTTATCTGATGATGGTACTTTTGAAGAGGTAGAATTAGTCGACTTAGCGACGAGTAAAGACTATAACCGCGTATTGGATAAATTTGCCAGCTTACCATTCGCTGGTAAAATCAATGACCGCATCAGCGCCAACGATCCAATCGACGTGGTGAAATTAGATAAGAAAATCAAAACAATCGAGGCTGAAGAAATTCGCCAGGCAGCTTGGGTACCATTTGGACCAATGCCTGTATTGGCATATATTTATTTTAAAGAAAACGAAGTAGCCAATTTGAGGTTAATTTTAAACGCGAAAGAATACGATTTAGATCAAAAAAGTGTGGAAGAAAGGATGCGACCTATTTATGGCTTATAAAATCGGTGTAGTCGGTGAAAAAGACGTCGTTGTTCCTTTCCAATTGATTGGTTTCGACGCCTATCCAGTGATTTCAGGCCAACAAGCCGGTGAAACAATCCGGGAAATGGCTGACAACCACTATGGTGTGATCTATTTGACCGAAACAATCGCACAGCAAATTCCAGACACCATTGCCTTTTACGACACACAAGTTACCCCAGCAATCATTCTGATTCCTTCACACAAAGGGAGCTTGGGTATCGGGCAGTCTCGTGTAAATGACAACGTTGAAAAAGCGGTTGGTCAAAATATTCTATAAGAAATCAAAATACACAAATTAAAAATCATAGAAAACGATAAGAGGGAGGAACAGTCTTGAAAGACGGAAAAATCATTGAAGTTTCCGGTCCACTGATTAAAGCAAGTGGCATGGAAGAAGCTGCTGTTCGTGATATTTGTTTAGTAGGTGACCTACAATTAACAGGGGAAATCCTTGAAATGCACGGCGATGTTGCTTCAATTCAGGTATACGAGGAAACTTCTGGTCTTAAACCTGGCCAAGTAGTAAAAACAACTGGTCAACCATTATCAGTTGAACTTGGACCTGGTATGTTAACGAAAATGTTTGACGGTATCCAACGACCTCTACAAGAGTTCATGGATTCAACCGACTCAAACTACTTAGTGCGTGGTGTGCAAGTAGCGCCCCTAGACCGCTCAGCAGTATGGCATTTTACCCCAACTGTTGAAGCAGGCACACAAGTTACAGGTGGTGACATTGTGGGTACTGTTCAAGAAGGTCCCGTAATTGAACACCGTATCATGGTGCCGGTTGGCGTTTCAGGTACAGTGAAATCAATTCAAGAAGGCGACTACACTTTAGAAGATAATGTGTACGTCTTAGACACTGAGCAAGGCGAGAAATCATTCACCATGATGCAAACATGGCCAGTTCGTCAAGGTCGTCCTTTTGCCGAAAAATACTCACCAAATAAAATTATGACAACAGGTCAACGTGTTATCGATACTTTCTTCCCAATTTCAAAAGGTGGGGCAGCAGCAGTTCCAGGGCCATTCGGTGCCGGTAAGACAGTTGTGCAACACCAAATTGCTAAATATGCGGATGTAGATATCGTGGTTTACGTTGGTTGTGGTGAACGTGGTAACGAAATGACGGACGTAATTAACGAGTTCCCTGAATTGGTTGACCCGAAAACTGGTGAATCAATCATGGAACGTACTGTGTTAATTGCCAACACTTCAAACATGCCGGTAGCAGCCCGTGAAGCTTCTGTTTATACAGGGATTACAATTGCTGAATACTTCCGTGACATGGGTTACTCAGTAGCGATTATGGCCGATTCAACTTCTCGTTGGGCGGAAGCACTTCGTGAAATGTCTGGTCGTCTAGAAGAGATGCCTGGTGACGAAGGTTACCCAGCTTACCTAGGTTCTCGTATTGCAGAATACTATGAGCGTGCAGGTATCGTCCGTACTCTAGGTAGCGAAGGCCGTACAGGTTCAGTTACAGCGGTAGGTGCCGTATCGCCTCCAGGTGGGGATACATCTGAGCCGGTTACACAAAATACCTTACGAGTTGTAAAAGTATTCTGGTCATTAGATGCCAACCTATCTCGTCAACGTCACTTCCCAGCCATTAACTGGTTAAGCTCATACTCATTGTATGATTCAGAAATCTATAAGGGTGTAGCGGAAGAATTAGGCGTTGAATGGGGTCAATGGGTACAAAAAGCGATGAATATCCTAACTGAAGAAGACAGCTTACAAGAAGTTGTACAATTAGTTGGTATTGATGCCTTATCAGAAAAAGATAAAATGACCCTACTAATTGCAGCCATGATTCGTGAAGGTTACTTACAGCAAAATGCCTTTGATGACGTAGATACAACGACTTCAGCGAAGAAACAAGAGAAAATGTTATTCAACATTTTAACCTTCGACCAAGAAGCGCGCCAAGCAATGGAAAAAGGTGTTTACTACCAAGAAATTGCTGACAACACTGTCGACTTACGCGAAAAAATCGTGCGTTCTAAATTTATCCCAGAAGATCAATTAGACCGCATTGACGCTATCAACAATGAAATTAAAGAAGCTATGACAGAAATATTGAAAGGAGGCAGCTACGCATAATGTTAAAAGAGTATAAATCTATCTCCGACGTTTATGGACCCTTAATGATTGTAGAAGACGTTGAAGGCATTAGTTTTGATGAGTTAGTAGAAGTACAATTACAAACTGGTGAAAAACGTCTTGGACAAGTGCTTCAAGTAGAAGAAAGTCGCGCAGTCGTACAGATCTATGGTGGTGGTTCTGGTATTAACTTACAAGACACTAAAGTGCGCTTCCAAGGACATCCACTTGAATTCGGCGTGTCTGAAGACATGATTGGTCGTGTATTCGATGGACTTGGTAACATCAACGATAACGGTCCAGAAATCATCGCTGACGAAAGCCGTGACATCAATGGGCAAGCCATTAACCCAATGGCTCGTGACTACCCGGATGAGTTTATTCAAACTGGAATCTCAACAATTGACCACTTAAACACCTTAGTTCGTGGGCAAAAACTACCCGTATTCTCTGGTTCAGGTTTACCGCATAAAGAGCTTGCTGCCCAAATCGCACGTCAAGCCACTGTGCTAGGTGACGACGATCAATTCGCCGTTGTCTTTGCAGCAATGGGGGTAACTTTTGAAGAGGCTGAATACTTCATGGAATCATTCCGTGAAACAGGTGCCATCGACCGCTCTGTTTTGTTCATCAACTTAGCGGATGATCCTTCAATCGAACGTTTAGCAACACCAAAAATTGCCTTAACAGCAGCAGAATACTTAGCTTACGAAAAAGACATGCAAGTATTGGTTATCATGACTGACATGACTAACTACTGTGAAGCCTTACGTGAAGTATCTGCAGCCCGCCGTGAAGTACCAGGACGTCGTGGTTATCCAGGTTACCTATATACCAACCTGTCTACACTATATGAACGTGCTGGCCGTATCAAAGGGTCTAAAGGTTCTGTAACGCAGATTCCAATCCTGTCTATGCCAGAGGATGACATTACCCATCCAATTCCTGACTTAACAGGTTATATTACCGAAGGGCAAATTATCTTAGACCGTGACCTTGATGCACGTGGTATTGAGCCACCAATCAACGTATTGCCATCACTTTCTCGTCTAAAAGATAAAGGTACCGGTGAAGGTAAAACACGTAAAGACCACGCTGCAACCATGAACCAACTATTTGCTGCTTATGCGAAAGGTAAACAAGCCAAAGAATTATCTCAAGTATTGGGTGAATCAGCCCTATCTGAAACAGATAAGAAATACGTAGAATTTACCACTGCATTTGAAGACAAATACGTTGACCAAGGTTTTGAGTACAACCGTACGATTGAAGAAACCTTAGACCTTGCTTGGGAATTACTAGCGATCTTGCCTCGTACAGAATTAACACGTATTAAAGATGATTTAATCGATACATACATGCCTTCAACTGAAGGAGAGTGATTTTAAATGGCAAATGCGCTAAATGTCAAACCAACACGGATGGAACTGAGCACATTAAAAGACCGTTTAAAAGTTGCTCAAAATGGTTATGACTTGCTAAAAGATAAGCAGGACGAATTAATGCGCCAGTTTATCGAACTAATCCAAGAAAATAACCAACTGCGCAATGAAGTAGAAGACGAATTGTCGGGTGCCTTAGGTAACTTCGTATTGGCATCATCATCAATGAATGACGCCTTTATGGAAGAAATCGTGGCCTTACCGACTAAACAGGTCAACTTAGAAATTGCCAAGAAAAATATCATGAGCGTTGACGTACCTAAGATGTCATTTTCATACGATGATGATAATCAAAAGAGCGACAACGAAGTGAAATACGGTTACTTAAACACATCTAGTGAATTAGACGATGCCATCGAAGTCTTGAACGATGTCATGCCTAAGCTGTTAAAATTGAGCGAAATTGAAAAAACGTGTCAATTAATGGCAACGGAAATTGAATCCACAAGACGTCGAGTAAACGCCTTAGAATACCGAATGATTCCAAACATCAAGGAAACCATCAAGTATATCCAAATGAAACTAGACGAAAACGAACGAGCATCAATCACGCGGATGATAAAAGTTAAAGACATGGGTTAATAATAGGATGTGAGAGTCGACGCCAAGAAAGGAAACGTTGGAAGATTAGCGATGAAGATGACGCAGTCATCTGCAAGCTAATTTGAAACGCAGTCCTTTCTGGAGACTCGAGCTCAACTTCACAGGGTGCGAGCGAGACCGCTAAGCTCAACAACAATGGAAGACTAGTGCCGTGACACACGGCAGTGTGGCACAAATTAGTCTGAAGTGGACTTGAGCTGGTCGAGCGAACCCGACTAAGGGTGTGAGGCGCTATGTAAGCAATGTTAGCTAGTCTAATTGTAACCTTATGCAGCTTTCAACTTGCACTTACTGATCATTCAAAATAGTTTTCAAAGTGAGAGATCAAATCAATTAAAACAATTGGTTTGGTCTCTTTTTTATACAGCAAAAAAGCCGATAACCGCTATACTAGTCATCAGATTCCTATGTTGCAATATTGATTTTATTAGTTTTCGTCCAAGACACGTTTATGCTGGCTTGTCGCAAGTATACCTCATACGGTTAGTTGATGTTGGGGTTTAAGAATAGGGAAGAAGTCCTTTACAAACCTTCCTTAAAAATGGTATAATTAAATTTGCCGAAAGGCCTTGCGGCAAGGGTAGAGATGTGAACCGGGTCAGATGGGGAACCAAGCAGCTCTAAGCATTGTCTATCCTGTGCTGTAAGTTAGTATAAATTTAAACGGCTAAACGCCAAACGCCAAGTGTGTCCATTCACGCTTGGCGTTTTTTTATGGCCAATTTTAGAAAATTTGTATGCCGTACCCAAATAAGGCAACAGCAATCAAAATCAAGATAACTGGCAAAATGCGTGTGATAAAAAAGTCCATCCAGCCCGCAATTCGTGTATAAATTGTCGTTAAGTGGCTTTTAAAGAATAGGGATATTAAAAATAAGCCGTACATAGGTAATACAAACAAGACAAAGGAATAAAAGGCCAGGAGTAACGTTGCTTGTAGATTGGTAATCGATATAGTTGCATAGTAACTTAATAAGGCTAAATATGGCGCTATTGAAGAGATTTCGGCTAGACAAGAGGCAATACCCAGCATGATCAATGCGCCAGCTGATAAGTGCGTTTCTTCTGTTTGCGTTACGGATTTCTTTTGAACCTCGCCCTGACTTGCGGTAGGCTGGTCTTTTTTAAAAAAAGAGTAGCTTAAATAAGCTACTATCAAAATGCTGGCTGCGATTGCTAGATAGTGCCAAGTATATGGGTGGTGATGGTTTACCCAATTGAAGGCTTGGGAAATCCAATCAGAGAAACCAAAGTAGAAGGCTAAACCGATTAAAAAGTTTCCCAGACCAATGGGGAAGATAAAATACAAAATATGATATGGGGATTTAATTTTAGATTGTAAAATGAATTGCTGGGTGAGCGCGAAGGGGTTAATGCCATCGATTAAGCCAGCAATTAAGGTCGTTGTAAAGACTGCAAACATGATTTTTCTCCTAAAAAAACCGGATAGACATCCAAGCAGCACACCTTCAATTTGAAGGGCCTATGTGCACTAGAATACCTATCCGGCGATAGTTGTTTTTATTAATGTGTCACTATCCTATCAAAATGGGCATAGGCGGGCAAGGGTAGTTTACTGTAGATAGTTAAAGAGATTTCTTGGAATAGTTTCTTTAAAATGCAAGTTCATCTCCACAACGTTCCGGGTTTCACCATCACCACTCGGCTTTTCAAGTTGGGTAATCGTCGAAACATCAGGTGTCACTTCACCCAAATAATAAAACTCGGTTCCTTCATCATCGTCCTTTTTAATGAACATATGAATTTGCCAGTCGTCCGCATCCTGTAAGATTTTCACTTCAGGAGAGGCCAGTGTCCTTGGCGCTTTCGTGAACCAAGTCATCGTCTGTGGGTCTAACAAGGCATCTTCATAAGCAACTTGGGCACCAGTAAAGTCGTCGCCTTTATCCAGTGTCACAAAAATTGTAAAAATTTTCCGTTCCTTATCCTGAGTATAGCCCCCGATATTTTGGTCCACCAATTGCGTTTCCCATTTGAGCAGACGTAGGGCGTCACGACGGCCGTATTTTTGATACAAGGTTAAGTCTGATGATTTGTCATAACCGTCATTTAATAAGGTGGCCGTAGTGATTAAGTCATTTAAATGATGCAAAAAGGTCGAATCTTTCTTTGCTGACTGGAATCCAGGGCTTAAGTTAATCCCCTCGTCTACTATGGTCACGACTTGCCCCGGTTGGTAAGTTTTCTTTGAACTACCGGCGTAATAATCGGTGGACAAGGTTCGCACCACTGACTGCACAGTAATAGGGTCATGGCTTAAGTCATGTTTGGCCAAAAGGGTTTGAATCTTGGCCAAGCTTAAAGTATCTACACTTTCTTTAGCGAGCTCATTCAATAAGACTAGTTCATGCGCCCGTTTGCCTGGTAAGATTTCCCGCGATAAAAACTTTAAGATATCGTTGGCAGCTTTAGAAAGGGTATTGTCCCTTTCCTTGATGCTGGCCAAGAAAGCGGGGTAATTATCCTTTTTGTTGGCTAATAGATAAGGGTCGAAACTGTTGGTTGTTTCAAAATCAATCAACATTGGCACACGACCCAATTCATTTTTTAAGCCTAGGTAGGCTTCTTTCAATTCTTTCATGGAGTCTAGTTTCACAGCATTTATAGACTCAAAAATCCGCTCTTTAGCAATGCTTTCGAAATTGATATTGGATAAACCGGAAATAAAGTTGGTGTTGAGGGTCGTCTTCCGCATGGTATCCTTACTGCGGTTTGAATTACCAGACAGGGCTACGGGAATCAGGTAGTTGTTCTTGTAGTTGCCGATAAAGTCGATGATATTCACGAATTCCTTATCATCATGCTTACGAAGCCCACGCCCCATTTGTTGGACGAAGATGATGCTGGATTGGGTGTTACGTAACATGACCACCTGGTTGATTTCTGGAATATCAATCCCTTCATTAAAGATATCCACTGTAAAAATATAGTCTAAGAGACCTGAAGTTAACCGATTTACTTGCTTGGTTCGCACATCTTGGCTATCGCTACCAGATAGGGCGACAGTTTTATAACCACGGGCGTTGAATTTGTCGGATAGGGACTTGGCTTCCTCGTTGCGGCTACAGAAGACTAAGCCTTTGACCTTTTCTTTATCTAAACCATAGTAAGTCAACTTGTCCATGACATAATCAACCCGTTCGTCTAGGATTAGGTTCTTTAATTGGGTGGTTTCAGAAATCAATTCGCCGTCTTTTTCGAAGTCGGTCACCCCAAAGTAATGGAAGGGGGCTAGTAAATCAGCTTCAAGAGCATCTTGCAGGCGGATTTCATAGGCGATATTGTAGTCAAAGAGTTCATATAAATTATAGCCATCTGTACGCTCAGGTGTAGCCGTTAAACCAAGTAGGAATTTGGGTTTAAAGTAGTCAAAAATCCGCTGGTAAGACGCTGATCCAGCTCGGTGGACTTCATCTACTAAGATATAATCGAATTCTTCTGGGTCAAATTGGTGTAAATGTTGGTCGCGGGTAATGGTCTGTTGGGTGGCGAAAATATACTTGGCTTGGCTATCCTTTTTATTACCTGTATAAAAGCCAAATAAATCATCTGGTTCTGTATGCATCACCCTTTTAAAAGAGGCCATTGCGGAATGTAAGATTTGTTCCCTGTGAACGATAAAAAGGACTTTTTCGGGTTTGGATTCCAAGACATCAAAAGCCGCTAGGTAGGTTTTACCAGTCCCGGTAGCCGCGATTACTAAGCCACGGTCGGCGCCATTTTGCCGTAATTCAATAAGACTATCTAAGGCTGGCTGTTGCATCTTATTAGGTACGATAAAGTTCTTGGCTGGGTCCAGTAAGATACTAGTATCACGGTATTTAGGCGGTTGGAAGGAATTGGCATATGCTTCAATCCAGTCTTCAGTTAAAGGCTGCGCACTCGCCCATTCCTTGTCTAAATGGGCCTGCATTTGATGGATAATGGCCCCGTGGTGGTAGGTAGTCAGTTTAATGTTCCACTCGTAATTGGTTTTTAAGGCATGGTTGGTCAAGTTTGACGACCCAATAATAAAGGAAGCGTGGTCCTTGTGTTCAAATAAATACCCTTTAGCGTGAAAAGCTTCTTTGTCAGAAATGCGGACCTCCAAATTAGGCACTTTCAGCAAGGCCTTGAAAATATCTGGTGAGTTAAAGTCCAAATAGTTGGAGGTAATTAACCGGCCTTTTATCCCTCGTTGGTGTAAATCAAAGAGGTGGGTTTTCAGCGTGTTGAGACCACTCTCCGTCACAAATGCCACTGAAAATGTAAAAGTTTCGCTGGTATCCAATTCCTCCTGCAAGGTATTTAATAGGAAGATATTCTCATCAGGCTGATTAATAATCAACTCAGGGTCATACTGGGCATGCCCCAACTGCCTCTGATCAATAAAAGCATGCCGCAAAGATTGCGCTAATAAATCCATATATACCTCCAAAAAATCCTAAAATTCAGTCTACAAATCAATCTATAGCGTCATTTGTGATAACTTATCTACAGCAGGCAGGTCCGCTGGCGCCCAGTCTAAAGACTTCAATTCGCTAGGCTTCAACCACTTGATGGCCTTATGTTCCGTCAAGAAGGGCTCACCTTGCTCAAGCTGGCAGATAATTGTTGTGAGATGAACGCGTCCGAAATCATATTCGTAGGCTGATGTATCAAATATCTCTGGGGATACTTGAACCTGGATCTTTAACTCCTCTTCCAATTCACGTTTCAGGGCTCCTTGCGCAGTTTCGCCAGCTTCTATCTTCCCACCAGGAAACTCCCACAAGTAGGCTAAAGACTTCGCGCCCCCGCGTTGGGCACATAAAATTCGCTGGTCTTTAATCAAAATCGCCCCAACAACATAAATATCTTTCATCCGTATCACCTTTCAATCGTTTTTTTACTATCATTAAAATCGGGTTGGACAAACCATAGATGACTGCGTTTCAGTTTAAGTTGAGCTGACATTGTCAGCCACTGCCCTAAACTTCCAACGTTCATCTGTTAACGGTTTGTCTCGCACCTAGAATATATAGATCATTTTACCGGACCCTCATTAAATAAGAAAGATCATAAGCTGCTTTACTTATCAATTGTCCGCAAATGGTTTATGATGTAAGGGACGAACACATATACAAAAGGAGTGGATTGGATGAAAGCTTGGATACTCAATCAAGCAGGTGGCCCAGAGAATATTGAACTGCAAGAAATCGACAGGCCGACGGCACAAGCGGGTGAGGCCCTAGTCAAGGTCAAGGCAATTGGGCTTAATCGCCATGATGTCATGTCGAGGAACAGTTTGAAGCCGGATGCCAGCCTTGAAGACCGGGTGATTGGGATTGAGATTGCTGGTGAAGTGGTGGCTATTAATACAGGCGGGAAGGAATCCAGTCCTGTAGCAGTTGGAGACCATGTAGCGGGGATTATTACCCACGGCGCATATGCCGAATACGCCCGCATCCCCCTCAGTCGTGCCATAGTTTTCCCTAAAGACACGCCGTTTACAACAGCTGCCGCCATTCCAGAAGCCTTCATGACCGCCTACCAGACCATGTATTGGATCGGCGACTTGCATCAGGGTGAGCGGATCCTTGTCCATGCAGCGGGTTCTGGCGTTGGGACGGCGGCTATCCAATTGGCCAACCACCTGTCGCAGGTAGAAATCTTTGCCACCGCAGGCCGTCAAGATAAATTAGACCTAGCTAAAGAATTAGGCGCCCAGACCACCATTAATTATAAGGAAGAAAATTTCGCCGACGTTATTTCTGAAGCAACTGACAATAGGGGAGTCGATGTCATTCTAGATTTCATTGGGGCGTCCTATGCTAATAAAAATGCGTCCGCTATCGGCCAAGACGGTCGCTGGGTTTTAATCGGTGTTCTTGGGGGCACAGAGGTTCCGGACTTTGATATGGGGCAATTGCTCTTTAAGCGGGTTAAACTCCAAGGGACCTTGCTGTCAACACGCTCAGACGACTACAAGGCGCGCCTAGTAGCAGACGTCAATAAAGAAGTCGTGCCTTTAATTGCAGACGGTACTATTCAACCAGTGATTGATACGGTCATGGCTTTTGACCGCTTACCAGAGGCCCATGAATATATGGAAGCCGATAAAAACTTAGGTAAGATCATTATCAGCTTGGAAGACTAAAGTTTCGTGATTTTATTGATGAAGTGATTTAGGGTGTTTGCCAGCAATCGGGGCGGATGCCCTTTTTTCATTAGAAATATATGAGAGTTCAGATTGCTTTATCTGTTAGTTTTGATACAATGGGGTTAATACTTATCATTATTTCTTAATGAATTAAAAGGAGCTGACAGGTATGGAAGAGTCGAAGATGCAGGAGATTGCGCAGTATTTGTATGACGCGGAGAAGAATAAGACGGCGATTGATAATGTGACGGAGGTGTTTAATGTTTCCTTCGATGAGCAGGAGGCCTACGATATTCAGGATTTGGTCGTAGCTTTGAAGAAAGAAACGGACGGGAAGACGGCAGCTTACAAGATTGGTTTGACGTCACCAGCTAAGATTAAACAGTTGAATATTGATCAGCCGGTTTATGCCCACATCTTTGAGTATATGATTTCTTATGACAGCGAGCCTTTGTCAATGGAACGGTTTATTCACCCGCGTATTGAGCCGGAAGTGACCATTGTCTTGAAGGAGGATATCTACCAAGAGAATGTGACTTTTGAAGAGGTCATGGATAAGATTGACTATGTCTATTCTTCTGTTGAAATAGTAGACTCTCGCTATCACGGTTTCCGCTTCTCCTTGGAAGATGTGGTTGCTGACAACACTTCTTGCCAGGGGGCAGTTTACTCAAATACCCACTTCAGCTTGGACCAAGTGGATATCTTGAATGAGAAGGCTGTCGTTTATATCAATGGTGAGAAGATTGATGAAGGGGTTGGGAAGGATGTAGCCAACCATCCAGCTAATGCGGTGGTCTTCCTAGCCAACGCCTTGTATAAGCGGGGTGTGAAATTAGAGGCCGGCGTGCCAATTATGACCGGTGGAATGACCAAGGCGAACAAGATTGAAATTGGCGATAAGGTCGAAGTGAAATTCGATACCATGGATGATATTACCTTTGAAGTAGTCGAATAACATCATGAAGAGCCATTTAATGGCAAAATAAAAACCAGCTAGTAGAATGCGAAAAGCGCCTAACCTAGCTGGTTTTTTGTAGTTGATTTTAGTGATTTCAACCCAATTTTGGTCCAGCTTTTAGAAGCGTTTACGCTCCTAAATGCGTTAGAACCGTCAATTCTAAGCGGCTTTACTCACACCTAAAAAAGCAAGTTCCTTCTATATAATAGGCCAATTAAATGGCAACTATTATATATAGAAGAAACTCGCTTAAGGTTGGGTTGGCTATTTGGACTGTCGAGCTAGTTGATAGCGGAAATACTACTTAATTCGCAACAGCTGCTTCAACTTGTTTTGGGACCCGGTCTTGTTGGTCAGTGAATGGGATAAAGACATCGCGCGACGATTCCATAGCGTATTGGATGTTTTTCCCGTCTTCAGTATATTCAACCACGCGGTAGTATGGGTCATGGTAGAAGATAAAGCGGTAGTTGTTGGCTAGGGCTTCTGGCATCAAGTCTTGTTTGGCTGAAATCGAATCCATTGGGTAATCGTCTAAACCGCCGATCCAAAGTGGGTTTGTGTGGACGAAAGTAAGTAGGATATCGGCCATATGTAGCATGGTTTCGCCAGCTTGTTCAAGACGAATAATCGTATGACCTGGGCTGTGACCACCTGTAACTTCCATGGTAATCCCTTCAGCAATGGTAATGCTGTCTGCAAAGGTTTCAACTTGCCCTTGGATTGCTTCCCAGTTTTCTTTCGGATAAGTGTTTTTAGTCCGTGCATTCGGATGTTTTACCGCATCCCACTCGATATCAGAGATATAAATCGTGGCATTAGGGAAGGTTGATTGCCATTGATCATCTTCAAAGTAAGTCAAACCGCTAGCGTGGTCGTTATGCATATGGGTCATCATCACGACGTCAATATCTTCAGGGGTAATCCCAAGCGTTTCAAAGTCTTCTTGGATGCTACCTTCTTGTTGTAGCCCAACATTTCGTTTCCCTTTTTCATTGAATTTATCCAAGTTAAAGGACGCATCAATGATGTAGTTTTTCCCTTGGTATTGGATGACAATCGGGTCACAAACCTCAGCCACTTGGTTTTTATCATTATATGGATAGTAGCGGCCCCAAAGCGTTCTTGGTACAGGACCGAAAATCGTCCCGCCGTCAGTGCCAATCATCGCGCCGTTCATCCAAGATAGGGTCATGTCGTGGAAAGTATATGTGTCAATCATAGTAAAAATCTCCTTTGTATATGTGCTTTAGCTTTTAGCTGGTTATCAGTTTTTAAATACGACTCATTTTTCAATTGTCAAAAGGGGTTTAGCCCTTAGCTGGTGTCACAGCCGATTAATAGTTATTTTCGATAATCATCGATATTCCTTGGCCACCCCCGATACACAAGGTAGCTAGGCCATAAGTAGACTGGCGTTTAACCATTTCGTGGACCAGGGTGACTAAGATGCGGGCGCCGGATGCGCCAATCGGGTGACCTAAGGCGATGGCCCCGCCATTCACATTCACTTTATCCATATCTGCATCAAGATATTGCAATACACATAAGGCTTGGGCAGCGAAGGCTTCGTTAGCTTCGATTAAATCGATGTCTTTTATAGTCAATTGGGCTTTATCCAACGCTTTTCTCGTAGCTGGAATCGGACCTGTTCCCATAATTGAAGGGTCAACGCCGGCACTTGCGAAGGATTTAATAGTAGCTAAAGGTTTAGCGCCAATCGCTTCGGCTTTTTCCTTGGACATTAAAACGATGGCTGCAGCCCCGTCGTTAATACCAGAAGAGTTGGCTGCTGTAACAGATCCGCCGTCACGCTTGAAGGCTGGTCTTAATTTAGCTAATGATTCTTGGGTAACACCAGCTTTTGGATATTCATCCGCTTCGATTTGGATATCGTCGCCGCGTCTTTGAGGCACAGCAACGGGTGTAATTTCATCTTTGAATTTATTGTCATTGATGGCGGCTTCCGCTTTTTGTTGGCTGGAAACGGCTAGGGCATCTTGATCTTCTCTAGTGAATCCATATTTTTCAACAATGTTTTCTGCGGTAATCCCCATATGATAGTTGTTGAAGGCGTCGGTTAAACCGTCTTTAATCATGGTGTCGACTACTTTCTGGTCGCCCATTCGCATACCCCAACGTGCATCTTCAACAATGTAAGGCGCTTGGCTCATATTTTCGGTCCCGCCAGCAACCACGACGTCCGATTCGCCCACCATAATACTTTGAGCGGCAAGGGCGACAGCTTTCAAACCTGAACCGCAAACCTTATTGACAGCGAAAGCTGGTTTTTCTACAGGTATTCCGGCGGCAACCGCAACCTGACGGGCCACGTTTTGACCTAAACCTGCGCTTAAGACGTTACCGAAGATGACCTCATCTACTAGGGTTGGATCAATGTTGGCCTTAGCCATGGCACCTTGAACGGCTACCTTACCTAAGTCAACAGCGGAAATATTTTTAAATACGCCACCGAATGATCCGATGGGGGTTCTTTGTGCAGCTACGATTACGACATCTTGCATTTGAAAAACTCCTTTCGAGGGTTAAGTTGAGGTGAGACAAAAGTCGCTTAGAATATACGCACTAGACCAAGAGTAGAACTATTACTGTAGGTAATTAGAGTATTTTGGGAAGCGTCGGATAATTCTGACTTTTGGAACCAGATATTGTGAGTCATATTAATCAAATTCACTTAAAAGCCGATCATCAGAAACAAAAAAGACTGCGAACCGTTTATGCGGCCCGCAGTCTTACTAGCTAAGAGCCCGCATTCACGAGAAATAGGACTCTTCCATATGTTGGAACAATCCTAGTTAGCTAATAATAATAATAAAGATGTATGTGTCTGGTGATCAGTAGAGGTCATTGACCAAGAGGTGTTGGTCATATTTGTAAAATCTGTATGCATTGTCATATTGGTCTCACTCCTTTGATTTAAGTTAGTGCTATATTATCATCATATTTTCATTTTAACAAGTCTTTCCCACATTTATTTTTAATTTAATGTCATTTTTGAAACATCAAAAGGGGTTAATCATATATGTATCAAGGGATTCGTTCAATTGTAATATTTTTGTAAATGAGAAAATGGTGAGCTTTATGAGGGTGAGCTGAACCACTTTGTCAGCTGAAAACGAGTTGGAAACAAAAATTGTACATTTTGAAAGATGCTTATTTTGACATAATATGCCCCTAAACTTGACCAAAAGATGTCATTTCCTTCATAGAAGGCCAGAAAAAGTTGGTCAACCATTTTTCCAGAGATCCCCAGGACAATATCAAAAGGTTTCGTTGGCAAATACTTTCTCTTGTTGCTTTTAATAAAATGAGATGGTAAGGTGACACCAATCAAAAAACTCATAAAGTTTTAATAAAAACAAAGTATCAATATTGGAGGAATGCATCATGGCACTAGAAAATGTAGATTTTGGAAACATCAATGAGATTCCCTACCGTCCACTACGCCCGGGGATTGACCAAGCCGTGTTCGCCATGTCAGGTGACGGCGTCAATGTAACAGTTAACCGAGTAGAGAATGGCAACGACTTACGTCCACATACGCATGATGACCACCAACAAATCGCCTGGATATTACAAGGTGAATGTGACTATTACGTTGACGGTGAGCCGTTCCGCATGAAGGCAGGCTCATGGGTAGTCGTGCCGAAGGGCGTTGAACATTATATTCATGTGTACGATTCGCCAGAAACAGTGGTGAATGTGGATATTTTCGCCCCAGCGCGTGAAGACTACAACGAAGCTTACAGCCAATTCTTGAAAGAACAAGGCTACCAAGGCTTTAACATTATTGACTAATTAGAAATAGAGACATTAGGACTGATTTGAATAGGACTAAAGACGGGAAAAGGATGATATAAATGGAAATGCGCAACCTTGTAAAAGAAAAAATTGCTGAAAAAGGCTATGCTATCGGTGCTTTTGTGGCATCAAGCTCTTCGTTAAATACGGAAATTTTAGGGGTCAATGGCTTCGACTTTGCTATGATTGACTTCGAACATGCTCAAACAAGCTTAGAAACAGCCTTAGACATGTTGCGTGCAGCCGAATTATACGGTACTGCCCCATATGCCCGTGTTTACAATCCTGAAGACGGTCCAATGATGGGTCGAATGTTGGATATCGGTTTGCATGGATTGATGATTCCAATGGTCAATACCAAAGCACAAGCGGAATTCGTGATTCAAAATACTAAAATGCCACCTATTGGTATCCGCGGTAAAGGGATTGGGCGTGGGCCACTTTGGGGTGCCTATGAAAACTATAATAAGGGTGAAGTAGACGAAAAATCCATGGTCATTGTGCAATGTGAGACCCCAGAAGCGGTTGACAACGTTGAAGAAATCGTGAGTGTTGAAGGAATTGACTGTGTGTACATCGGTCGTCTTGACCTAGCGCATGCCATGGGTGTTGAAGACCCATCAACAAGTCCAGAACTTGAAGCCAATATTCAAAAAGTCCTTAAAGCATGTAAAGAAGCGGGTAAAATTCCAGGCATCTTTACAGCTAATGCACAAGATGCAATCAACCGAATTGAACAAGGATTCCAATTCGTCACGGTATTGAACGACTTGGCCTTCTTTCGTCAAGCAACCAAAACAAGAATTGATGACGTTCGAAAAGGGGTAGAAGGAGATAAATACCAAGTAGATGATGCGGTATTTTTGAAATAACAACTATTTGGTATAGTTGATAAAAAAACAAGGTAAGCCATATTTTCTTTAAAGGGCTTACCTTGTTTTTGCTTTTATAAGTTTTCTAATTTCGTTGCAGCTTCTTCCCAAGCGGTCATCACTTGGTCTAAGGCTTTTTCTGCTTCTTGAAGGGATTGATTTAATTCGTTTAATTTCTCAAAATCATCAAGAAATTCAGGTTTTGTCATATCCAATTGGATTTCTTCAATTTTTCCTTCTAAATCAGCCATTGCCTCTTCATGTTGGGTAATTTCACGCTGTAATTTTCGTTGTTCTCTTTGTTTCTCTTTAGATAGTTGAAAAGCCTGTTTCGTCTCGGAGGTGGGTTGAGTAGTTGTTTTTTCTACCTTTTCATCGTTGCTTTCAGCTGCTAGTAAAGCAAGACGTTCTTCTTCTGACGCTTTTTTAGCCACATAATAATCATAGTCACCAAGATAAAGCGTGGAACCATCAGGATTAATTTCTAAAACAGAGGTAGCAATCCGGTTGATGAAGTACCTATCATGGCTGACAAATAATAGGGTACCATCATATTCGATCAAGGCATTCTCTAATACTTCTTTAGAATCAATATCCAAATGGTTGGTTGGTTCATCGAGAATCAGGAAATTATCATGTTCCAAAGCGAGTTTCGCCAATTCAAGTCGGGCTTTTTCCCCACCAGAAAGTGTTGCTACAGACTTGGTCACATCATTTCCAGTAAATAAGAAGGAGCCAAGAATAGTGCGAACATCTCGTTCCATCATGGATGGATGTTCGTCCCATAACTCGTGAAGTACATCTTTTTTTGAATTTAAATTGCCTAATTCTTGGTCATAGTACCCAATTTGTAAGTGAGCGCCATATTCGATAGTGCCGCGTATAGCTGGAATTTGTTTAATAATTGTTTTGAGTAAGGTTGATTTACCTACACCATTTGGTCCAACAATTGCAATTGCTTCCTGTTTGCGTAGCTGGAATGAGATAGGTTCAGCCAAAACTTTATCTGGACTATACCCGACGGCTAATTTATTGGTTTGTAAAACATCATTCCCAGAACTTTCAGCAACGGAGAACTGAATGCGTGCGGTTTTTTCATCGTTTAATGGCTTTTCAATTTTGGTCATTTTCTCTAATTGCTTACGACGTGACTGTGCCATTTTTGTCGTTGAGGCGCGCACAATATTACGTGCTACATAGTCTTCTAATTTGGCGATCTCTTCTTGCTGCTTTTCGTAAGCTTTCATTTGCATGGTGAGACGCTGTGCCCGTTCTTTCAAGTAGAATGAATAATTCCCTTTATAATAATGGATACCTTGGTGCGCCATTTCATAAGTCTCATTGGTAACGGCATCTAAAAAATACCGGTCATGGGATACGATTAATAAGGCACCAGGATACTTTGGTAGATAGTTTTCAAGCCAAGTCAAAGTCTCGATATCTAGGTGGTTAGTTGGCTCATCTAGAATGAGTAAATCTTTCTTCTCGAGTAGGATTTTCGCTAAAGCAAGACGCGTTCGTTGACCTCCAGAAAGTGTTGAAATCTTACGGCTATAGTCTTCGTCAAAAAATTGGAAACCGTGTAATACCATGCGGATTTCAGATTCGTATCCGTACGCATTAAAGCGAATCAAGTCTTCTTGAAGTTTGTCATAGCGATTGAGCGCAACTTCATATGCCTCTGTATCTTGCATAAGTTCTTCATCTGCTAAGGCAAGCGCAGCGGTTTCTGATTCCTTTATTAATTTGATTACAGGTTCAAATACGGAAACCATTTCTTCATAAATTGTTCGATCACCAGAGACGGCTGTGTGTTGGTCCATATAGGCGATGGTTGTTCCTTTAGTTAAGGAAACTTGACCGTCATCAGGTGCTTGAATGTTGGCCAACATTTTTAATAATGTTGACTTACCGGCACCATTACGGCCAACTAGCGCGATGCGACTGTTGTGTTGGATTGTCAGTTGTACGTTTTCAAAAATAACTTCTACGCCATAGCGTCTAGCTAGATTTGAACCTTGTAATATGATCATAGTAGGCATGATCCTTTCATTAGATAGTCTTATTATTTTACCACAAAAAAATTTGAGTAATCACTGGAAACATTTTATAAAAAATTGCATTATTTAACATATACTAAAAATCACGAATGAAACACCCTTGTGTTATTTTCACAAACTTGTTATACTGTTTAAGAAATTATTTTCTAAACTAGAAAGAGGACTGAACATGCGTAAAATACCCAAAGCAACCGCCAAAAGATTACCGCTCTACCACCGTTACCTACGTGTATTTAAAAATATGGGGAAAACACGTGTTTCTTCTACAGAATTAAGTGAAGCAGTGAAAGTTGAAAGTGCAACGATTAGACGTGACTTTTCATACTTTGGTGCCTTAGGTAAACGAGGGTATGGCTATGATATTGATGCTTTATTAGACTTCTTTGGTAAGACACTAAGCCAAGATCGTTTAACAACAGTTGCATTAGTTGGTGTAGGTAATCTTGGTAATGCCTTATTGAACTATAACTTTAAAAAGTCAAACAACATACGAATTGGTGCTGCTTTTGATATCAATCAGGATATCATTGGTACGGTCCACAATGGTGTGCCTGTTTATGATATGAAGGATTTGACGCAACAATTAAAATTAATGGATATAGAAGTGGTCATCCTCTCGGTACCTGAAGCAGTTGCTCAAGATATGATACCATCGTTAGAACAAGCAGGTATCAAAGGCATCTTGAACTTTACGCCAGTGAGATTAGATGTACCGGATAGTATCCGGGTGCAAGATGTAGACTTCACGAACGAACTGCAAACCTTAATCTACTTCATCTCAACAAATTCATAATATATGTGCTAGCTATATGCTAGCAAGCGAATAAGCCGAGATCTTTAGTCTCGGCCTTTTTTTACCTTAATTGCAGGGGAAGTTTGTTGAATTTCACATATGAAATCTTAAATTGTTTGCAATTTTTACTAAATTACAATAAATAAAAAGATTATGATTTCGAATTAAATTGGCGTAGTACGTTTAGCGTCTTTAACAAGTCAACTATTTCATACGCTGCAACAGCTAGTGCTAAGTATACTGTCCAATTCCATCCAGAACCTTCCACACTGCCGATGGCGAAGGTAACGGCTAGGAAAATAAATACTAGTTTGAATAGTAATAAAAATATTACTGGTCCTTTTAACATAAAAAAACTGACATTCCTCTCTTATATAACATATTTTGACTTTTATCAAAATTTACCACATTCTTCAACTACTAAAAATAACTTAAATTCCGCATAAAATCAAGGTTTTCGACTTATAAAGAAAAATAGGTCAAAAAAAGTCAATCTTTCTCTTGCAATTCATATTTGATTGTTTTAAGATAAGAAATGTAGAGGTTAGCAGTCAAACATAGAGAGTGCTAATCTCTAAAATAACCAAGTAATTTAGCTTGGGTTTGACAGATATTTTATATAAATGGAGGGACATGTAAATGATTAAACCATTAAACGGACGCGCAGTTGTGAGAGTTGAAGAGGCTAAAGAGCAAACAGTTTCAGGTATCGTATTACCGTCAGCTGCCAAAGAGAAACAACAAGTAGGTGTTGTTGAAGCAGTTGCTGAGAATACGGAAGATTTCACATCACAATTGAAAGAAGGCGACCGCGTTCTATTTGAAAAATATGCAGGTTCAACATTTGAATATGATGGTCAAGAATTATTAATTATTAAAGAAAGCGATATTATCGCAATTGTAGATTAGTCAATTTATCAATATTTACAGATTAATAACAGTATGAAATTTTATGAGGTGAATGAATAAATGGCAAAAGATATTAAATTTTCAGAAGATGCACGTCAATCAATGGTTCGTGGGATTGATATATTAGCTGATACGGTGAAAGTAACTTTAGGACCAAAAGGTCGTAATGTTGTTTTAGACCAAAGTTATGGTTCGCCGCTAATCACTAACGATGGTGTAACCATCGCTAAAGAAATTGAATTAGAAGATAAATTTGAAGATATGGGTGCAAAACTAGTTGCTGAAGTAGCTTCAAAAACAAATGATATCGCTGGTGACGGTACAACAACTGCCACTGTTCTAACTCAAGCAATTGTAACTGAAGGTATGAAAAACGTTACTGCTGGTGCTAACCCAGTGGGTGTTCGTCGCGGGATTGACAAAGCAATTCGCGTAGCTTCAGATCGTTTATCTGAAATTTCAGTTCCTGTAGATTCTAAAGGCGCAATCGCTAACGTTGCGTCAATTTCATCAGGCGACAGCGAAGTTGGTGACTTAATTGCAGAAGCAATGGAAAAAGTTGGCCAAGATGGCGTCATCACTATTGAAGAATCTCAATCAATTGATACCTCTCTAGATGTTGTTGAAGGTATGCAATTTGACCGTGGTTACCTATCTCAATATATGGTAACTGACAATGACAAGATGGAAGCCGTTTTAGAAAATCCTTATATTTTATTAACAGATAAAAAGATTTCTAATATCCAAGACATCTTGCCAGTTCTAGAACAAGTTGTTCAAGAAGGTCGTGCATTATTATTAGTAGCTGATGATATTGATGGTGAAGCATTACCTACATTAGTGTTGAATAAAATCCGTGGTACTTTCAACGTCGTTGGGGTAAAAGCGCCAGCCTTTGGTGACCGTCGTAAAGCAATGTTAGAAGATTTATCTATCCTAACAGGTGGTCAAGTAATTACTGAAGATTTAGGACTTGAATTAAAAGATACGACAATTGATCAATTAGGTTCTGCTAACCGCGTTGTAATCACAAAAGATGAAACAACTATTGTTGAGGGTGCGGGCGATAAAGAGCAATTAGCACAACGTGTTGCCCAAATCCGTAGTCAAATTGAAGAAACAACTTCTGAATATGACCGTGAGAAATTATTAGAACGCTTAGCTAAATTAGCTGGTGGTGTTGCTGTTGTTAAAGTTGGTGCAGCTACTGAATCAGAATTAAAAGAACGTAAATTACGTATCGAAGATGCTTTAAACGCAACACGTGCGGCTGTTGACCAAGGTATCGTAGCTGGTGGTGGTACTGCCTTTATCAATGCTAAAAAAGCAGTTGCTGAATTAGCTGAAACATTAGCTGGTGATGAACAAACTGGTGCACAAATCGTCTTACGTGCTTTAGAAGCTCCAGTACGTCAAATCGCTGAGAACGCTGGTTTAGAAGGTTCTGTAATTGTTGAGAAATTGAAAGAACAAGCAGAAGGTGTCGGATTTAATGCTGCAACTTCTGAATGGGTAAACATGATTGAAGAAGGTATTGTTGATCCAACTAAAGTATCTCGCTCAGCATTGCAAAATGCAGGTTCAGTAGCTGGATTAATCTTATCTACTGAAGCAGCTGTTGCAAGCCAACCGCAACCTGAACCACAAATGCCAGCAATGGATCCAAGTGCAGGTATGTATTAATAAAAAAAGTTAAGTAGGTCTTTTATAAAGAAAACGACCAAAAAATCACGTGGGGATAAAAGTCAGTTATTGGCCGAACCCATTATGATAACGATTGATAGGAGGTGTGAAATCAAGTTCACATCTCCTATTTTTTTATAAACTTTGTTAATATGGGTAAACTCTTTCTATCATAAAGGCGTTTTCACTATAATGGGGTTATGAGTTGAAAAGGTAAGAGAGTAAGTAGCTGATTGAAGGGAGATTTACCATGTTGTTTACAGAAGATGCAGGTTATTATGCACAGCAAGTCAAGGAGCGGAAGGTTACGGTCTTGGCGTTAGTGGACCAAGCCTTGGCGAATATTGAAGCGTTGAATCCTAGATTGAATGCCATTGTATGTGTGCAAGCAAGCACTGCACGAGCTCAAGCGAAAGAATACGATGGTTATTTAGATCAGTTAACGGAGGAGGAAATAGATAGCTTGCCTGATTTCTTCGGTGTCCCAACCCTGCTGAAAGATTTAGGGCAACATCAAGCAGGGCATCTTACAGCAAGTGGATCCAATTTAACGAAAGATACGACTATGCAGGTAACCGAGTATTTTGTTGAAAATATCGTTAGTGCTGGTTTTGTGATTATTGGTCGCACCAATGTACCAGAATTTGGTTTTAAAGGAATCAGTGATTCAAAAGCTTTTGGCCAAGTAAATAATCCAACTGATTTAAACCGCAATCCGGGTGGTTCTAGTGGTGGTGCGGCTGCTGCTTTAAAAGCAGGTATTGTGCCATTAGCCTTTGGATCAGATGGTGGTGGCTCTATTCGTATTCCGGCATCTTTTTCAGGCTTAATCGGGTTAAAGCCATCTAGAGGGCGAGTAACTGTTGGACCTGGATCATATCGCGGTTGGCAAGGGGCATCTATCAATTTTGCTTTAACGAAAAGTGTGGATGATACCTGGACTTTATTACGAAATCTTCAAGTAGAGCAGTTAGAGGCACCATTCATTATGCCTATAATAAATGAAACTAGCTTAAAACCTTTAAATAAACCTTTAAAGATTGGCTACCTGGACCAATTAAACCAAGCTTGGCCAATAAATGAGGATGCTAAAGAAGCCTTAAACCAAACGATACAAGTACTTAGAAAGCTAGGACATGAAGTTTTCAAAGTAACGGAACCTTTTGACAGAGCTGAAACCATGCGTAATTACTTTGTGATGAATAGTGTTGAAACAGCGGCTATGATGAAGGATATTGAACAAGCAAGCGGTCACCCAGTAACCTTTTCGGATGTTGAACCGTTAACCTGGGCCATCTACCGGGCGGGCTTAAAAGTACCGTCTTATCGCTATAGCCAATTACTAACCGAATGGGACAAGTGGACGGCTCAGTCTGAAGCAATGTTTGAAGAAGAAGTTGATTTGTTATTAACGCCAACAACTAATGGTCCAGCACCTATCCATGGCCAATTTGACCCAGATAATCTAAATGAAATAATCGAAAAGGAGAAACACTTTGATGATTATGAAATGGCCGACCAGCAAGGCATTATCTGGGAACATTTCGCCAAGAGTGTTGTCCATATGCCTTATACATCTTTAATTAACATGTTAGGTCAACCAGCTATTTCCTTACCCTTATATAAAAATAAGGATCATTTGCCGGTTGGTATACAATTTATTGCGCAAAAAGGAAATGATTATTTACTATTACAATTAGCCAAACAATTTGAAGACCAACAATTATTAGATACAGCTATTGTCAATTTGTAAAAACCTATCAGCCATTTAAATGCTATTCACGTAGAGCTAGTTACTATTTATCTAGCTCTTTTTATTTTTATTTTTGTTAGCTTGGCTACCTTTATTTTTGAAAATAAAAAAACACTTGTCATTTTCTCATTATTTGTTAATATTCTCATTAACGAAGACAAGAAACGGGCAGGAGATTGCCCAGAAATCAAAGGAGTGTATCGCTATGGCCATTTGGTCTAATAAATTTCACGAGGAAATGTCACAAGATGCTTATCAATTCAACCAATCTATCCAAGTAGATTACCGCTTGTTGGACGCTGACCTCCGTGGGTCAAAAGCCCATGCGGCTATGTTAGGTCACCAAGGGATTCTTGGTTTAGAGGAGTCGGACAGCTTGGTAAAAGAGCTTGAGCAAATGCGTCAAGATTATGCGGATGGGACTTTAGTCGTTGATTTTACAGCGGAAGATGTTCATTCTTTCATCGAGACTGAGTTGACCAACCGTCTTGGCACAATTGGGAAGAAGGTTCATACTGGCCGGTCTCGTAATGACCAGGTAGCGACAGCTATGCGGATTTATGTGCTAGATGAATTGCAAGATTTTATCGAGAAAACCCAAGTAGCGATTGAGGCTATTTTGACAAAAGCAGAGGGACACTTGGACACGATTATGCCAGGCTACACCCACTTACAACGGGCGCAACCAATCACTTACGCCCACTATTTATTGGCCTATGCGCAGATGTTCAGCCGTGACTTATCGCGGTTTACGGACCTTTCTGACCGGGTAGCGAACGATATGCCACTGGGTGCGGGGGCCTTAGCAACGTCTACTTACCCAATTGACCCTTTCTATACAACTGAACAGGTGGCAGGTTTCACAGCACCGTATGTTAACTCAATCGATGCGGTATCCAACAACGATTATGCCATCGAATTCCTGTCAGATTTAGCCATGATGTCCATGCACATGTCCCGTTACGCGGAAGAAACGATCATGTGGTCCAGCCAAGAATTCCGTTTCATCAGCCTGAAAGATTCCTTCTCAACTGGTTCATCGATCATGCCACAGAAGAAGAATGCCGATATCCATGAATTAATGCGTGGGAAAACGGGCCGGGTTTACGGGAATCTGATGAGCGTCTTAACCATTATGAAAGGCCTGCCGCTTGCTTACAATAAAGATCTGCAAGAAATTAAGGAACAGCTTTTTGACGGGATTGACCATGTGAAAGCGATGTTATCTCTATTACCGGGCATGTTAGAAGCGACAATCGTCAATAAAGAAGTTATGTATGCAGCTTGTGGAACTGGGTTTTTAAACGCGACAGACTGTGCAGACTATCTGACCAACAAGGGGATGGCCTTTAGAGATGCCTACCAAGTATCTGGAGATTTAGTGGGTTACTGTACGGAAAAAAGCAAGAGCTTGGAAGAATTAACCTTGGACGAATACCAAAAATACTCAGAATTATTTGATGCCGATATTTATGACGCCATCGATTTGAAGAATTGTGTTTACCGCCGGAATGTTGCTGGGGGGCCAGCGCCAGAAGCGGTGGCTGCAGCAATCCTAAGGGTTCGAGCTAATATTTACTAGGTTGAAAGTTTTGTAAAAAGAATTTCACTTTTCCGGTTGACTTTCTATAAATTACCGATTAGAATGATTAAAAGAAAATGATAAAAAATTAAAAATAAATGATACATGTCATTTTTTTATGAGAATTGAATATTAAATCATAGAGGCAAAGAGTAACAAGAGTACTGTCCAAAGCGAGTAGACGATTGGTGGAAGGTCTATGTCAGGAGAATTGTGAACCGCATTGCTGAGATAATTGAGTGAAGTAAGCTAATTAGATCATAAAAGTAGCTCAATTCGTTAGGCGCGTTAAGTCATCAAGCGTTGATGTATTTTTGTCAACAGTAGAGTGGTACCGTGGATATTAACCGCCTCTTCATTTGAAGGGGCGGATTTTTTTATTTTCCGGGCCGACAAATGAAAGCTTGTTTTAAAGATTGGATGAAAGTCTAGTTTTGACAAGGGGAAACTCATAGACAAAAATCGCGACAGTAGAGTGGTACCGTGGATATTCGTCCGCCTCTTCTTTTTAGGAGAGGTGGGCTTTTTTTATAGGAAAAATCTAGGAGGATGAAGAAGATGTTTAGTCAGGTGAAGAAGAAATATCAAGTGGGATGGCAGTTGAAGGGTTTTAATGTGATGGTTATTTTGGCCATCTTGATCAGTCTTGTTGTACCAGCCAAAAGCGTTTCGGCATCGTCTTGGACGGGTCCTGAAGCAGCGGCTGAGGTTGAGGGTGAAGATACATTACTGGCGGAGATTCAAGAACGTGGTGTGCTTAGAATGGGGACTGCTTCTGGTTACTCACCTTATGAGTTTACCGTTTTAAGAGACGGTCAAAACGAAGTCGTTGGGATTGACGTTTTCTTAGGGGAATATATCGCGGACCAATTAGGGGTTGAACTGGAAGTTGTTGATATGGAGTTTGGGTCATTGATTGCTTCGCTTGAAACGGGGGGGATCGACATGATCATCGCTGGTATGGGGGCGACTGAAGAGCGTGACCAATCCATTGACTTCTCAAATGCCTATGAATTATCTGGTCAATCAATCGTTATTCGTGAAGGCGAAGAAGATGAAATTGTAGATTATACCTCATTTGAAAATGGGGAGCATACCATTGCGGTATCTGAAGCGACATTACAAGAGGGTTATGTGAGAGACTTCTTTGAAAATCCAGACTTGTTGATCATGCGTAAATCAGGGGATGCCATTGCGGCCTTAACTTCTGGCCAAGCAGATGGGGTGTTACTAGATGATGCGGTTGCCGGTGCCAATGCAGCTGAAAATGAAGGGTTAACCGTTATTGACTCTAACTTAGACGGCATGGTTGAAGACCAAGGTAAATCAATTGGTATCCCGGAAAACCAACCATCCTTACAAACAGCTATCAACGATATTTTAGAAGATGTGAATGACCAAGGCTTAATCGAAACTTGGACAGAAGCATCATTTGACATTATCGCTGGTGAAAACGCGGGAACAGGTTGGACCACCTACTGGCCATATTTTTGGAACGGAATTAAAACAACCTTGATTATTGCAGGGGTATCCATCTTCTTCGGTATGATCTTGGGGATTTTATTAGCCCTTATGCGTTTGACGGATAACCCAATCTTAAAATTCTTGGCGACAGCCTATATCGAGTTTGTGCGTGGTACACCATTAATGATCCAAGTCTTGTTTATGTTCCTTGGTGTAGGGTCTATCTTTGGCTGGTCTACAATGACTGCCGGTTTGGTGTCAGTATCCATGAACTCCGGTGCTTATATCGCGGAGATTATCCGTGGGGGTATTCAATCCGTTGATAAGGGGCAAGCTGAGGCTGCGCGTTCACTAGGGCTTGGCTACTGGCAAACCATGCGGAAAGTTATTTTCCCACAATCATTAAGATCGATTTGGCCGTCATTGGTGAATGAATTTATCACCTTGATCAAGGAATCGTCTATTGTATCGACCATTGGGGTGGCAGAATTAACCTTCCAAACACGTGCTGTAACAAGTATTACGTACCAAGCAGTGGTCCCATTATTTATTTCAATGATCATCTACTTCATCATGACTTATGCCTTGTCGCAAGTCTTGAATGTATATGAAAGAAAGATGAACCAAAAATACGCTTAACGATTTTAATCAGAAAATTTAGACAGAAAATTTTAGACAGAAATTTAGGAGGCATTCATTATGGCAAAAACAAATAAAGAAATTAAAAAGGTTTTACTAGCATACTCAGGTGGTTTAGATACTTCAGTGATTATTCCTTGGTTAAAGGAAAACTATAACGACTGTGAAGTTATCGGGATGACTGGTAACGTTGGTCAAGAAGAAGACTTTGAATTCTTGAAAGAAAAAGCGGTAGCCTGCGGGGCGACGAAATTATATGTAGAAGACTTGCGTGAGGAATTTATTACGGATTATATTTTCCCAGCGATCCAAGCAGGGGCTAAATACGAGTCGACTTATTTATTAGGGACTGCCTACGCGCGTCCATTAATCGCTAAACGTATGGTTGAAATTGCGCATTTAGAAGGCTGTGACGCTATTGTTCACGGTTGTACTGGGAAAGGAAACGACCAAGTGCGTTTCGAGTTAGGAATCCGTGAATTCGATCCAACAATGACGATCATCGCTCCTTGGCGTGAATGGGATATCTTATCTCGTGAGCAAGCCTTTGACTACGCTGAAGCGCATAACGTGCCACTACCAATTACACGCGAAACCAACTACTCTAAAGACGAAAACATATTCCACTTGTCACATGAAGGGTTAGACTTAGAAGACCCAACCAACAAACCAAACTACGAAGACATCTTGGAATTAGGGGTATCACCACAATCTGCACCTGACCAAGAAGTTGAAGTTACGGTGACCTTTGAATCAGGTATACCGATTGCTGTAAACGGAGAAAAATTAGGACCAATCGCTTTACTAGAAAAATTAAATGAAATTGGTGGTGCCAATGGTATCGGTATCTTAGATGTCGTTGAAAACCGTCTAGTAGGGATGAAATCGCGTGGGGTCTATGAAACACCAGGTGGCACTATCCTTTACCACGCTCACGAAAAATTAGAGCAAATCGCTTTAGACCGTGACACACAACACTACAAACAAAGCGTAGCCTTGAAATACGCAGACCTAGTCTACAACGGTTTATGGTTTAGCCCATTACGTAAAGCATTACAAGTTTTTGTAGACGAAACACAAAAAACTGTGACCGGTTCAGTGACAATGGTTCTATATAAAGGGAACATTATCGACGCTGGTATGACAAGTCCTTACTCACTATATTCAGACGAATTAGCAACCTTTGGTGAAGATGACATCTACAACCAAAACGATGCAGAAGGCTTCATCAAACTATTTGGTCTACCACAATCAGCACGTAAAATGGCTGAACAAATCTGGGCCAAAGGTGAAACGACAGAACCAGGTGCCTTTTCGGATGTCGCAAGAAATAATGAGTGGTTAAGATAACTAAGTGCGAGATAAGTCTGACTTGGCGAGCCGGATATCAGCTAAGTAAGAGACGGTTCGCAGCTTGAAATGTATATATTCTTCCGAGTTAAGGGGCTGTACTGTTGGTGCAGTCCTTTATCCTTTATGTAGCCCAATATAGCCCAAAAATGAGCATCCTGAGGAAGGGGCTATTGACCAGGATTTTGCTGTGGGATCTGTGTTTACGATCTGGCCATTTTTTGAGGATCGATCTCGTGTATTTTTGCGCGAAATGAGTGACTAATCAAATACAATAAAGGTTATAAAACACAAAGAATGTACTTATTGAATAAATAGTCTGTTTTTTCTAACTTACATTTTGTAAGTACAAACCTTGATATAGAGGGCATCTTTATAGCACAAGGTTAACAATCCTTCATTTTACAATAAAGAAACTTGTTATACGAAGCACTAACTTTTGATATTTCGAATTCGAGGTGTTATGATATATCTTGTAAGATAAAAAAATTAAGAACATTTGAAAAGGAGATTTTTTAACATGACAAAATATGGTGTAGTAGTAGGTTCTATCCGTCAAAACTCTTTATCTGAAGGTGTAGCGAAAGCTATCGTTGCTGGTTTACCAGAAGGTTCAGAAGTTAACTTTTTAGAAATCGCAAACTTACCTTTATATAACCAAGACTTAGACGCTAACTCTCCAGCAGAATACGAAGAGTTCCGTGCACAAGTTGCAGCTCAAGATGCCATCATCTTTGTAACACCTGAACACAACCGTAACATCCCAGCTGCATTGAAAAACGCTTTAGACGTTGCTTCTCGTCCTTGGGGTCAAAACGTATGGGCTGGTAAACCTGCTTTAGTAGCATCTCAATCTATCTCTGGTATTGCTGGTACTTTAGCTCATCACTCATTACGTCAATCATTAGTATTCCTAGACTTACAAACTATGGCTCAACCAGAACTTTACATCAACTCTGCTGAAATTTCTGACATGGAGACTGGTGAAGTAACTAACGAAGACTCTAAACAATTCTTAGCAAGCGCTGGTGCGCAATTCGCTGAATACGCAACTAAATTTATTGGCTAATTAATTTAAATAGATAAATGAAAGGGAATTTGGCATATATGTCAGATTCTCTTTTTTTATGTTCCTTCATGCTAATACTTTCTCCTAAGAGTGATTGACAAATACATGGTCATGTCAATATAATGTAGTGGACGTGGTATAACCACATACTATTTTAATAAAAATTCAATGAAACAAAGAGTAAATTATCGACTGGTGTAGCGAGAGGTGTTGGTGTGAGGCCTTACAGAATAGATAATTGAACCGCATTGTTGAGAAAAATGACTGAACGATAGATAGTAGGTCATTTCGCTAATGACGTTACCATTTCAAGTGAGGGGCAGTATAAACTACCCCTAAAATTAGAGTGGTACCGTGGATCTCCGCCTCTGTTATAGAGGGGGAGATTTTTTATTGCCAAAAATAGTAAAGTTGTATGGAAATATATTAAGAAAAATATCTTAGAGGAGGAAAATGATGAAATATATGAAACAAATTATCTTGGTTTGTATGACACTTGTCCTAGCCATGGTTGGGTTGAGTCAAAGTCCCGTTTTGGCAACTGAAGAGGGTCAATCAGCGGCATCTACCATCGATGCCAGTGAAGCAACAGCACCTGGAGAGGACACTTTATACCAAGACATCAAAGACCGAGGGGTATTGCGGGTTGGGACTAACTCAACGTATGCACCTTTTGAATTCTCTATTTTGAAAGATGGCAAAAATCAAGTTGTTGGACTAGATATCTTCTTAGCACAAAAAATCGCAGATGACTTAGGCGTAGACCTTGAAGTTGTTGATATGGAGTTTTCGAATTTATTAACATCATTGGATACTGGTCAAATTGATATTGTATTAGCAGGAATGACTTCCACTGAAGAGCGCGCTAAATCAGTAGATTTTTCTGATATCTACCAAGTTTCTGGTCAATCATTTGTTATTCAAGAAAGCAAAGTGAGTGAAATTACAGATGATAGCTACTTTTCAAATGGTGGAAAAATTTCTATTGGTGAAGGGACCACACAACAGTTATTAGTTGGAGAATATTACCCTAATTCAGAAGTACAAGTAATGCGTACGACGACTGATTCCATTTCAGCTTTAGATTCGGGGTTAGTTGACGGGGTATTATTAGATGAGGACGTAGCCGGAGCGTATGCGGCGGAAAATCCTAGTTTAACAGTTATTGAAGCGAATTTACCAATCCAAGATCCTGGTAAGGCAGCAGCAATGCCAAAAGACCAACCTACATTACAAGCAGCAGTCAACAAATCCATTGCGGACGCTCAGGAACAAGGTTTAATTGACCAATGGTTGGAGGAATCCTACCAAATTATTGAGGACAATCGTCAATCGACTTGGGCAGCTTATGCGCCTTATTTCGTGAATGGTTTAAAAACAACTTTAGTCATTTCAGCGACAGCTATTTTCTTTGGTTTAATTATTGGTGCAGCGCTAGCGTTAATGCGTTTATCGGAAAATAAATTAGTCGATTTGATAGCTCAAGCTTACATCGAAGTAGTTCGTGGGACACCACTAATGATTCAAGTATTATTTGTTTACCTCGGTTTTGCTGGTATGTTTGGTTGGTCAACCATGACATCAGGTTTGGTTGCGGTATCTCTAAACTCAGGTGCTTATATTGCAGAAATTATCCGTGGAGGTATCAGTTCTGTAGATAAAGGGCAGGCTGAAGCTGCTCGCTCACTTGGTTTAGGCTACTGGACAACGATGCGGAAAGTTATTTTTCCACAATCATTAAGATCTATCTGGCCATCACTAGGGAATGAGTTCGTATCCTTAATTAAAGAATCATCTATCGTATCTACAATCGGTGTAGCGGAATTAACCTTCCAAACCCGTAATGTATCAACGATTACCTTTAATGGTATCATTCCACTAATCATCTCAATGGCTATCTACTTTATGTTAACCTTCACCCTAACGAAATTATTAAATGTGTATGAACGGCGAATGAATGAAAAATATGCTCAATAATTATACGAACTGGCGTCGCAACACTTAGTTGCGACGCTTTTTTAATTCTGATTGGTATTATTTCAGCTTTATGGCAATCTCAGTTATCATTAAGTTACATATAAAGCTTCTAATTGGCAAAAGGTAATACACGGTAAAATGTAGAGAAATTGTTGAACTTAATATACTTATTTACGTAGACGCTTAACCCCTGTGAAGTTGAGCGCGCCAGGGTAGACAAGTATCCCCTTTAGAATAGTTTGCATCACACTTTGTGTAATACGGCACTATTATGCCATTGCCACCTGTCTAAACGCCCTGTCTCGCATCCTTTTTAGTCGGGTTCGTGTCTCCAGAAAGGACTGCGTTTCAGATTAGATTGTACCTGACTTCGTCAGTCACTGCTCAAATCTTCCAACGTTCCCTTTCTGAGCGTCGACACTCACACCCTATGTTTACGCTGTTACAAATTGATTACACAAGTATGACTAATATAAAAATTATATGATAAAGTGCAACAGTTGGCGTTTTTTGTGCAATTGCATGATAGTCTTAAGGCTAAGAAACTGAGAAAAAGAGAAAAGGGAGGGAGAAAAAATGCGCAAGCGTTTTTTTAAAGATAATCGACAAATTGCCTATGTTCTATCGGGTGTAGTGATATGCTTGACAGCCTTTTTCATCATTCGTGCGTTTATAAATACTAATCGCACGTCTGCAGAAGAAAAAACAGAAGCAGTGGCATCAGCAGTAAATGCACTTTATTTTGATAACTCCTATACCTTTCTAAAAGCAGACATTCAACAAGATGAGATTTCTTCCTTAACTAAAGAAGTAGATAGTTTAAGAGACAGTGCTGATAAAGATATCATCGTTGACCGAATTCATTCTGTACAGCAACGGTTTGATTTACAAAGCCAGTTAAATGATTTATTTGATAAAGATAAACTTGGTAATAACGAATTAGTCATCAATGGGGCGACGATTATAGAATACGTTCTTGTAGATGATGAGGTAACCGTTGATAAACTGGATTTACTTCGTGATAACTATGCTAGTCAACTAAACCTTGAAGATGATGGGTTCTATAGCACAGCCGTAACGTTGATTGACGAAGCCGAATATCAAGTTGATATAATTGAAGAATATAAAAGTGATTTACTAGCAATTGAAGAAGATAGTGCGCTTACTTACATTAGTTTGGTGGACAAACTTACAAAAATCACTGAACGGGTCAATGAAATTGAAAATCCTTATCTACAAGATAAATTGTTAGAGATGATTGCTACAAGTGATGAGGAAGCGACACAAAATATCTTTAACCGCTTGATAGAAGAAGCTGAAGCAACCAACAAATCAGATGAAGCATTAGCTCAAATTCGTAAGGAAGGGCAAGCTGCCATTAAAGACTCAAAAAGTCGCATTGCTGAATTAGAAGCTAAACGAGAAGAAATTTTGGCTTCAAATGGCGCATCAGCTACCATAACACTGCGTCAAATTGCAGATCGGCCATCATTTGGTGTGAATACTAATGTAGCTTCTGGTGTATTAGCATCCAAACAATTTGAACAAAGTACTTCACGGTCATCAAGTCGGGGCAATGCATCAAGTTCATCAAGTCGTGGTAGTGTATCTAGCTCATCGAGGGTCGTTGCATCAAGTTCAGATACTAACTCTTCTATCTCATCAAGTGATGTTGAATCAACTCCTTCTAGTGATTCGTCAACTCATGACAGTTCGAGTGAAGAAATCTCTTCTTCAACAAGTTCATCACCGAGTGATGTATCAAGTGCATCTAGTTCAAGTTCTAGTGTTGCAAGCTCAAGTGATTCAAGTAGCGCATCAACTAGTAGTTCGAGTGATAGTGCATCAACAGCCCCTTCAAGCGATTCTTCATCATCGAGTGCATCCGAATCATCAAGTGATGACTCAGATATTGAAGATGGTACTGCAAGTGACTCAAGTCAGATGGATGAATCATCATCTTCCTCAAGCAATGGTTCAGTTATAGAGGATAGCGCGACATCATCTAGCTCACAAGAGCAATCAGCGGTTGAATCAGATACAACAGAACGACCTCGGTCATCTGTTGCAAGTGATTCAGTTACTGAATCTAGTCCAATTCCATACGGATCACCAGAGTAATCAAAATGGTTTCAAGCAGTTAGGGTAAAAGCTAGCTGCTTTTTCTTATTTTCTACTACAATTTAAAGGATTTTTAACTAGAATAGGATTAAATTGCAGTTGGGTTATGGTAGAATATTAGGGATTATAGGTGCTTACTTATAGTATATATATAATGAAATGGGTGAAAAAATGCAAAAAAACGGAGAATGGACGAACTGGTACCGCGTGGTTATCGCGGCGACAGAAGCGTTAATCTTGTTCCTTTCTTATCTTGTTTCATTCTTTTTGCGGTATGGTCGATATGTACCTTTGAAAAACTATGAAGCTTTCCAAGGGGCAATTGGTTGGATATTAATTATCTTTGTATTTATCAATATATTATTTGGGGTTTACATTTTATATGATAAAACCAAAGGCGACCTCTTCTTCATTACCATCATCAGTCAAGGGATATTAGCAGTTGTTGCTATGGTTTTAAGTTTTGCTGGTAGATGGCTAGCCTTTCCGCGTTCAGTCGTCTTGATCGACTTTGTGGTAAGTGTTGTGATGCTCTACACTTTTAGAGCCTTAGTCTTCGATATTTACCGACGCTATGCGTCTACGAAACGGGTAATGATCGTTGGATCTGAAGAAGCTGTTTTTCCGGCAATATATAATTTCAAGAATTCGAAAAGTACTCGTCATATCGTAACACATGTGGTATTAGAAGATTACTACCGCAATGTGAAGAGTCGTTTAGATGAGTATGATATTGTATATCTTGCATCGCAAATTGATGAAAGCGAAAAATTGAAAATTTATGACTTGTTGATGCGGGCCAATAAAAAACTGTTCTTAAATTCTAAATTTGAAAACCTGGTCATGGTAAATCCAAATATTATGAATTTTGAAGATGAATCTATTATTGAAACCTCAGACTTTGCGATTCCAGCAGACCAAGCCTTAATCAAACGTGGTTTAGATATCATGATAGCCTTAGTTGGTTTAATCTTAACGTCACCAATCATGTTGATTACAGCGATTATTATTAAATTAACCTCCAAAGGGCCAGTCTTCTACCGCCAAGTACGTATTACTAAAGGTGGCGAAGAGTTTGATATCTTGAAATTCCGTTCGATGACAACGGACGCTGAAGTGAAATCTGGCCCAATGATTGCAACGAAAAATGACGCACGTGTCACAACAGTTGGTAAATATATCCGTGCCTTGCGTATCGATGAATTACCACAGTTGTTGAATGTGCTAAGCGGAGATATGTCCATGATTGGACCACGTCCAGAGCGACCATTCTTCGTGAACCAATTCCAAGAAGAAAACCCGCACTACTACTTACGTCACAACGTACAAGCAGGAATAACGGGTTACGCACAAGTCTACGGTAAATATGCCACTGACTTTAACTCTAAATTGAACTTTGACTTGATCTACATCAAGCAATACTCAATGTTCTTGGACTTCAAGATCTTATTGCAAACTATTAAAATTCTCTTCGACAAAGTATCCTCATCAGGAATTGACGAAGACGAAAAACCAACAGTCACAAGAGAAGAAGCAGAAGAAATGAACATCGACGTCATAGGATAGGATGTGAGACAGGGCGTTTAGACAGGAGACGATGGAAGATTAGTGCCGTGACACACAAGGTGTGTCGCCAACTAATCTGAAGCGGACACCTGTCTGCCCTGGCGAGCTCAACTACATGGTGTGAGAGTCGATGTCAAGAAAGGAACGTTGGAAGATTAAGGCAGTAGATAGCGAAGTCAGCTACAACTTAATCTGAAACGCAGTTCTTTCTGGAGACTCGAACCCGACTAAACAGGGTGTGAGCTTTGGCGATCAGGCAGGTAACACTGGAAGGAATATGCCGTAGCAAGTTTACTTGCAGCAAATATTCCTGAAGTGGAGACCGGACTGCCAAAGCGAACCCAACTAAATAGGATGTGAGACCGCTGATTTCTAAATAGATCAGTTCTTTGTTCAAATTCTTATATAAGAAACGTCAATTAAGCGTTAGCGACAGTCACATGTACTGGTAGCTAACGCTTTTTTGCTTACTAAATCAAGGATATAAGCGTCTAGAGGTGACAACTAGCTGAGTAATAGTGTTATAATAAGGAAAGTCAAATTGCAATTCTTGGAGGGAATAAGAAAATGAAGACAACGACCAACGATAGCCTGGCACTTCATACAGATTTATATGAAATAAACATGATGAAGACTTATTGGGATGCTGGAAAAGCTGACCAACAAGCGGTTTTTGAAGTATACTTCCGTAAAAATCCGTTTGAAAGTGGCTATGCCATTTTCGCAGGCCTAGAACGTGTCATTCAATATGTACAAAATTTAAAATTTACCGATGATGATATCGCATACTTACGGGAAACACAAAATTATCCGGAAGATTTCTTAGACTATTTGAAAAACTACCATTTCGATGCCACAATTCGTTCAATGGAAGAAGGTGAAATTACCTTTTCAAATGAACCGTTGATGCAAATTAAAGGGTCATTAGCTGATTGTACTTTAATTGAAACAGCAGTATTAAATATTATCAACTATCAAACTTTAATTGCGACCAAAGCATCACGTATCCGGAATGTTGCTGGGGATGACGCATTAGCTGAATTCGGTTCAAGGCGTGCCCAAGAAATGGATGCGGCTATTTGGGGAGCCCGCGCGGCTTATATTGGCGGATTCGACTCTACCTCAAATGTACGCGCAGGTAAATTATTCAATATTCCAATTTCAGGAACCCATGCGCATGCTATGGTACAAGCTTATCAAAGTGATTATGAAGCGTTCAAAGCTTATGCAAATGCCCATGAAAAATGTACATTCTTAGTAGACACTTATGATACCCTTCGTTCAGGAGTGCCAAATGCGATTAAAGTGGCCAATGAGATGGAAGATAAATCTCGTTTTGTCGGCGTTCGTATCGACTCTGGCGATATTTCTTACTTATCATCAAGTATCCGTAAGATGTTGGATGAAGCGGGCTATCCTGATGCAATCATTTCTGCCTCAAACGATTTAGATGAAAAAACGATCTTAAACTTGAAAATGCAAGGCGCTAAAATTGACGCTTGGGGTGTAGGTACTCAGCTGATTACTGCCTTTGACCAACCAGCCTTAGGAGCCGTTTACAAATTATGTGCCATTGAAGATGAAAATGGTGATATGGTTCCTACAATGAAAATTTCGTCATCTCCAGAAAAAATTACTACACCAGGTGAGAAACAAATTTGGCGTATTACCCGCAAGAAAGATGGTAAATCTGAAGGGGACTATATTACAACCATGAATGAAAATCCTAATGACGCTGAGTCTATCTTCATGTTCCATCCAACTTATACTTACATTAATAAGACAGTTCGTCGTTTCAACGCTCGTCCATTATTAAAAACCATCATCGACAAGGGTGAATTGGTTTACGATCTGCCAACGCTTGAAACCGTTCGTGATTTTTCACGCGAGCACTTGGAAGCCTTATGGTCAGAGTATCGCCGTATGTTGAATCCAGAACCATACCCAGTTGATTTATCGCAAGAATTATATGATTTAAAGATGAATTCAATCGCTGAAATTCGTGAACGTATCAATGAAGAGTTTAAAGAATCCGAGTTAAACGGTGACAACGAAGACTAAGTTGATGAATAAAGCAATAAAAGGGGAGAATACCATGCGTTCATTACAAGAAGAAATTATAAATGCCTTAAAAGTAGCACCTAGTATTAATCCAGAAGCAGAAATCAGACGTACCATCGATTTCATCAAGGCATACTTTCACAAGTATCCATTTCTAAAAAGCTTAGTATTAGGTATTTCTGGTGGGCAAGATTCAACCCTAGCCGGTAAACTATGCCAAATGGCCATAACTGAAATACGCGAAGAAACTGGTGACGATAAGTATCAATTCATCGCAGTCCGTCTTCCTTACGGCAACCAAGCCGATGAAGCTGATGCTATGGACGCTATAGATTTCATGGCTGCGGACCAAACTGTACGCGTCAACATCAAACCAGCTGTTGATGCTACCGTTGAACAATTGGAAAAGGGTGGACTTACCATTTCTGACTTCAATAAAGGAAATATCAAAGCACGCCAACGGATGTTGGTACAATATGCGATCGCAGGTGAAAATGCAGGTGTCGTGGTAGGGACAGACCATGCTGCAGAATCAGTCACAGGCTTCTATACCAAGTTCGGTGATGGCGCAGCAGATATCCTACCTATCTGGCGGTTAAATAAACGTCAAGGACGTGCTATCCTTGAATATTTAGATGCCCCAGAACATTTATACGTTAAGGTGCCAACGGCGGACTTAGAAGAAGACCGTCCCGGCTTAGCCGATGAAGTAGCCCTAGGTGTTACTTACCAAGACATCGATGCTTACTTAGAAGGCAAAGACGTCTCAACAGACGCAGCTGTAAAAATCGAAAACTGGTACCTAAAAACCCAACACAAACGTGAATTGCCAATCACAGTATATGATGAATGGTGGAAGAAATAGGGTGTGAGTGAGACCGTTAAGCTCAATAACGATTGAAGACTATAGCCGTATCACACGAGTGTGATGCAATATAGTCTGGAGGCACGAGCTCAACTTTATAGGGTGTAAGAGCCGAGTCAAAAGACTAAAAGGCATTAACTTATATATAGAAAATAGCCTCTGTGATTTTACTGTTCACAAAGGCTATTTTTCTATTATTTTTTCACGGGTGAAATTGTTAGATTCATTTTATACTGTTCTAAGAATTACCGCTGTTATGGTGAAATGTTTAAAAATACCTATCTAGGACTCATATTTTTTTGCTAAAACTTTCCCTAAGCATATTCTGCTAATCTCATACTGCATCTCATTGAAAGAAAGTTTAGTCACAAAACCATTGGCCATCTACGAAATTACAAGCCATCCCAGTACCACCAAGTGTTTGTAGTTTTGGTATGAGTGGTTGACCTTCTTCTTCAGCGATTTGTTTTAGTTGGTTTTCAATGTCTTCAGTTGGTTGTGCGCCAGAAATTAAATATTTTTGGTTGACCACTAAAGCTGGCGCCCCTTGAATGCCATAAGCTTGACTGACTGCTAAATCTTGTAAAACAGCTTCTTCTGTTTCGGCTTTTTTATATTGTGCTACCCATTGGTCAAGATCGATATGAGTAGTCGCTATAGCAGCTTTTAAAATTTCAAATTCTTCAATATTTTTATTTTCAACGAATAGTGCATTTTGGATAGCATCAAAAGCATCCCAGTAAGCATCTTGCCCGCCTATAATACCAGCGGCTTTTGCTGCTTTTAAACCACTTTTTGAAGTTGGGAAGTTAAAGTCGGTTTCACGCATTCCCTCTATGTTAAAGCGGTGGTCATCATCATTTTGATTAGCTTGTTCCCAGTGAGTTAACACTTCAGGTTTAACGGCTTCACGTGACCCAAACATTTGGATAAAGTGATCTGGTTCCCAACCTAAAGCGAAAGAACGGTGGACTACGTCGATGTTATTATATTTACTAACGATTTTCCGCATGCGATTAGACATGGGGAAACAAAATGAGCAAATTACATCGTGAAAAAATTCAATTTGCATAGTGTTCTCCTTTTTATAGTGTCAGTTTTTATATTAGATAAAACCAAATTCATAAGCAATTAGATTGCTCATGGCTTCAATGTTCGATATTCCGCATGAAAAATTTGGTCATGTTAGAATAGGTAAAGAATTATATAAAGGAGGACTAGCATGGAAGATAAAATCCAGCAATTTAAACAACAAATTCAGGATAGTCAACGTATTGTCTTTTTTACAGGAGCGGGCATGTCTACAGCCTCTGGTATTCCTGATTTCCGGTCAGCGAATGGCCTTTTCATGGAAAACTTAGGAGGGACTTATAGCCCAGAAGAAGTCGTTTCACATCATTTCTTTACACAATACCCGAAGGAATACTTTGCCTATCACTTTGATAAATTAGTTTATCCAGAAGCTACGCCTAATATAGGGCACGAATTTATCGCTAGCTTAGAAGGGTCTGGTAAAGATGTTTCTGTGGTTACGCAAAATATTGACGGTCTGCACCAAAAAGCTGGTTCATCAGCGGTTTATGAATTACATGGCAGCACCTTAGATAACTACTGCGTCTCATGTGGCCGCCATTATAAGTTAGAAGAACTTCAATTAGACCAGGATGGTATTCCGCGCTGCCCAATTGATCAAGGCATTGTTAGACCTAATATTGTATTGTATCAAGAACAATTAGACCAAGACGTAGTGAACGGGGCAGTGGATAAGATTCGCCAAGCAGATTTATTAGTTATCTTGGGAACAAGTCTAGTCGTTTATCCAGCAGCTGGATTCTTAAACTACTTCCGAGGACAATATCTAACTGTAGTAAACAAATCACCACTTCAAATTCCATATCACGATACCTTAGTATTTGAAGACACTATTGAAAACGTCTTTAGTCAACTGAGTTAAATCATTATATTCAATAAAAAACGCCTTACACAAAATTGTAGGGCATTTTCTTTTTGGGAACCTTTATTATACAATATAATATATAGTTGTTTTCGTTAACTTGATACGGATATTTTGAAAGGTCGTGCTAACACATATGGGCAAATTTAAAATGATGGCTATTCTATTTTCAATGAGTTTTTTAGCATCTTGTGGACTAATAGAGAGCAATAAAACTACCCAATCAAGTCAATCTAGCAATGTTGAATCTAATAATACGCAATCTGCTGAAGTTCCGATAGCGGAAAGTAGTGAAAGTGATAGTGATCAAAGTCTAGCTGAATTTTCCGATGAAGAAATTGAGTATGCCAGAGTATGGTTAAATGAGGGCAAGAATATGGATGTTTCAAATTTGAAAGTAACTTTGATACCTAAGGGTTCATTAATCAATCCGGATAACGTAAATTACGGTACCTACGATGAAGATATAATCGAAATACAAGGACCGCAAGAAACCGATGGCCATGTTGTGTATAGCGTTCGAGATAAAGGGTCGGGTTACATTCATATTTATCCAATTCCATATATTTTTGATCACGCAGAATCTCAAAAATTTTCAAAATATGAAAATATTGAAGAAAATACAGAAGCTGTTTATCTTGAACCAGGAGATAGCCAAATCGTGAGTCAATTAATTAATGTAATTGATATTTCGAAAAAAGAATCATTCATGTCTATGGATACCGCAATTGAAATATACGAAGAAGGATTGAAGGCAACATCTAATGGAGAAACTAGTGGCTTGAATTCTGAATTTTATAGTCGCGATTATTTCGCAATTGAGCAAGATGAACCAGATTCATTGATGCTTTCATTTGAAAATCAAGGTCGTGGTGGACAAGATTATTACTTCTTTAAAGGTGAAGATGACACTATAAAGATTGACACTTATTTTGAATCTTATGAAAAAGATGAGCCAGATATTCAATGGACCTATGATATCTATACACAAACATTTACTGAAGAACTCAGCCAAGAAAGAGAAGACCAGCAAAAAGTCATTGAACCTTTTACTGAAGAAACTGCCTTTGAATTCATAAAAGAGCAAGAAGGGTTTAACGATGATATTACTGTACAAGTTTCTAAAACTAGGGATGATGGGAGTATCGAAATTACGCTTGCATCAAAAGAATTACAAGAAAATGGTGGTAGTGGCACAGTAGATACATTTATCATTTATCCAAACGGAAATTACTATTCAGAGCATGAGTAAAATACAATTGAATACTAAAAAACGCCTTACACATAATTGTAGGGCGTTTCTTTTTTTAGGATTCAAATACACTTAAACCCAATGTATATTGAATTGATTTGAATACTACTAATATTTTATATAATATGCCAAAGGCTGACCCACTAACATTGCGCTTAAGGCGAGCTCGCCAGGGCAGACAGGTGCCCGCTTCTGACTATATTGCCTCACACAGCGTGTCATACGGCTATAGTCTTCCATCGTTATTGAGCTGAGCGTCGGTGCTCACATCCTTTTTAGTCAAACATTTTTCCTGGGTTCAAGATGTTATTTGGATCCATGGCTTGTTTGATGGACTTCAATACTGCCATATATGCTTCGTCTTTGAAGTAAGGTAGATAAGCTTTTTTCTCTAAACCAATACCGTGTTCTGCGGATAATAAGCCACCTTGTTCAGCAACATATGGGAATAAATCATTTTCATAGTCGTGTTTAATTTGTTCCCAAGTTTCATCATCTTGATCACCGCGTAAGATACAAATATGAATATTGCCATCTCCTGCGTGACCGAAGAATCCAGTTTGGACATTATATTTATCTCCTAAGCGTTTACCTTCTTTAACTAAGTCTGTAAACAAGTGGTTAGGAACAACCGGGTCATACATTTTCCAGTCACCTTTAGAAACGATACCGTTCAAGACATTATCGCGGATGGTCCACATTTCGCTGGCTTCATCGTCAGAAAGTTCGCGTGCTTCAATTGCACCAGCTTTTTTTCCTAGGGCTTGGATAGCTTCAAGTTGGAAGGCTAAACCGTCTGCCGCATTGTCTGCTACAGTTGCCAATAAGAAAGCTTCGCCGTGAACTTCAGGCATTTTCTTGTTGATAAATTGTTCAGAATAGTGAATACCTGATTCTTCTAATAGTTCTAAAGCAATTGGTTGAACAGGTGACTTCACAACTTCAAAAATAGCATCTGACACACCGTCTAAAGAACTAAAACCGAGAATAACAGATTTCTCAAAAGCTGGACGTGGTGTTAATTTCAATTGTAACTCTGTGATTACCCCGAGTGTACCTTCAGCACCGATAAATAGGTCTTTCAAATCATAAGCTGTTGCATCTTTTTTATTTAAAGAGCCAACGTGAATCAATTCTCCATTAGCTAATACCACATCATAACCACGGATATTGTCACGGGTCACACCATATTTAATCGCTCGCATCCCACCAGCATTTGTAGATGCATTCCCACCCACTGATGCATTTTTATTACCAGGGTCAGGGGCATAGAAATAAGGCGTATTCGCTAGATAATCGCGGATTTGAAATAAGGTTACACCTGCTTGAACTGTTAAAGTCAGCGTTTGCTCATCTAATGAAATAATGTTATTCATTTTCTCTAGGCTTAGTAACCAAGCATTATTGATAGGATAAGTTGCGCTCGTTAATCCAGTTTGACGACCGATAGTAATCGTGGGTTGCTTTCTTGCGTTGGCATCTTTAATAAATGCGACCACTTCTTCAGTTGAAGTGGGGAAAGCAATTAAAGATGCTGAACCTGGATCTTTTTCAACCATATAAGTCTTCAAATATTTGTCTGCAACTTGTTTTTCAATTTCCATAATATAGCCTCCATCTGTAAGGGTTTACAAATATATTGTCCTCCAATCATCTTAAAAATGCAAGGCAAAATTATGCTAGTGGAACTGCTTATAGTTGATAAATAAATTAATAACTAATTGGGATGTCTACATAGATTTGTTGCCCAATAGCAAATTCAGCTTGGTCACTTGTTAGATTAACTATGTCGGCTTGAACTTGATCTACTAAATCAGACGGGACACCTAAATGATAAGTTACGTCAGCTAGGTAAGTTGTATCTAATAAGTTGTAGGGTGATTCAGCAATCCAATGTTCTAATTGACCAGTTAATGGGTAAGCAACTTTGATGTCTAATTGGGTTTGCAGCTTACGTTCTACTTGACCAATGGCTTCTAATCCTTCAGACACTGCGGATGAGTAAGCACGAACGAGCCCACCAGCACCTAGTTTAGTACCACCGAAATAGCGGGTAACAATTACGATAATATTTTGTAAATTCCGCTGTTTTAAAACTTCTAGCATAGGGACGCCCGCTGTTCCAGAGGGTTCGCCATCATCTAGCGCTCGTTGAATCTCATTTTTTTCGCCAATTTGAAAGGCTACACAATTGTGAGCGGCTTTATAGTGTTCTTTACGAATTTTTTGGATAAAAGCGTTGGCTTCATCTTCATTGAAGACTCGTTGTGCATGGCAAATAAATCTGGACCCTTTCACTTCAATTTCGTGGCTACCGCCGCCTGCAACTACAGTCCGGTATTCAATCATTTGACTTGCCTCCTTGTTAATCATTTCTTTCCTTTGAGAGTAGCATATTTTATTATTTTTAGCTATTTGCCTGTCTTTTGTGTATATTTCACAAAGTTGAAGCGCTTTACTAGATAAACTTGTCGAATTTTATCCAGATGTTTGATAAAATGGCACTGAAGTTATTGTCAGTTGATCATTTTTCAAGTGGCAATCTGTAAAGTACAGGGATTAGAGGAGAAAATTATATGTCACTTGCCATTGTAACGGATAGTACTGCCTATCTTTCAGACGAATTCGTTAGTCGTCACGATATTACAGTTCTACCATTAACAATCACATTTTCAGACGGATCTTACCGTGACAATATCGACATCACGATTGATGAATTTTATGCCAAAATGGCGGCCTTAGATGAGATCCCAACAAGTTCGCAACCTGCGCCAGGCCTTGTCACAGAAGCCTTTGAAGGACTTGCTGAGACATATGATGAAATTTTGGTTGTGACCCTATCAAAAGGTATTTCTGGTGCCTTCCAAACCTTTAGTATGATTGCAAGCGAAGTTGCTGAAGAAAAAAATGTTCGGATTGAAGTTTATAATTCCGATATTTCTTTGATTGGTCAAGGGTTATTCGTTCAAGAAGCCGTTAAGTTGCGGGAACAAGGTCTAGGATTGATGGACATTCTGCCGAAGCTAGACGCCTTGAAGCTAACTGCTGACGCATATTTCTCAGTGGAAGATTTAGGACACTTAGCTAAAGGTGGCCGTATCTCTGCTAGTGCAGCTGGAATTGGTAACCTATTACAAGTAAAACCAATCTTGCATTTTGAACAGGGGAAAATTGAAGTTTTTGAAAAAGTTCGTACCCATAAAAAGACTGTGAAACGGATGCTTGATTTATTTGAACAGGCTTATCAAGCAAATCCCCATTTAAGAGTGGCCATTGTCGGGGAAGATGATACCCCGCAAGTTCAAATTTTGGTGGCTTATATGACTGAAAATCACCCAGACTTAGATATGCAACGAACGTTAGTGGGCCCTGTTATAGGGACACATCTTGGGCCAGCTGCCTATGCTTTAGCTTGGTGGCAAAATACTGATATCAAGTAGGTTCAAAACTTAAATTTAATTGAATTGCACTTATTTATATACTTTTTGAGATCAGGAAATTTCCTGGTCTCTTTTTTTGGCGCATTTTGAGATTTTTCCCGTATAAACTTCATAAGAGGGGGGATAGGGATGGAAGCAGTCAGCAACTTACTAAGAGGTCGACTCGTCACCGCCAAGGAAATAGGCCAGACCGATGAGTCCATGGCCTCACTAGAAATTCCCGGACTACAGATTTTCCCTGCCATAGAGAAAAGCGGTTCACGGTTAACTTGTCTTCGTTGTGGTAACCGTACAAACTTTCATCAAAATATCTGTCAATGTGACTTAATAGAATGTCTTTACTGTTTGCATTGTCTTAACTTTGGTAAGTTGCGAACCTGCGACAAGCTCTATCACCTAGAAGAAACAGCAACAGCACATTACTGGAAAAGAAACCAATCTTATCTGGCGTGGAATGGGACCTTATCTGAACAACAGGCTCAAGCTTCTGAAGAGATTTGTCAAAGCTACCAAACTGGTGGTCAACGTTTAGTTTGGGCAGTTACTGGTGCGGGTAAAACCGAAATGGTCTTTGAGGCGGTTAATCAAGCGCTGATGGCTGGAGGAAAAGTTGCACTAGCAACACCACGGATTGATGTTGCTAATGAATTGGCACCTAGGTTTAAAGCAGCTTTTCCCGAAGTAACTATTCAATTACTTCACGGCCAATCTGAAGAATCATATAGTGGTGCGGCTTTTACAATTGGGTCTACCCACCAGTTAATTCGGTTTAAAGCAGCTTTTGATTTGCTGATTATTGATGAAATTGACGCTTTCCCTTATGACGGTGACCCAATGTTATATTTTGCTTCTGTTCGTGCTGTAAAAGAGACTGGTGCACAGGTTTTACTGACAGCAACACCCAATCCCAGCCATGAAAAACAAATCAAAGAGGGGAAAATGCCCGTGTCTATTCTCCCGGCACGTTACCATCGACACCGACTACCAGTTCCGGTCCACCGATGGGTAGGGGATTGGCAAAGCCTCATTCAGGCAGGTAAGGTGCCAATTGTCTTTAAACGCTTATTAAACCAACTATTAAAAAGGGGACGACGAGTCTTAATTTTTATGCCGCATATCGACCGGATGTTGACCTTTGTTAAATTGTGTCAACAAGCGTTTGCTGACTACCGATTTGAATCTGTCTCTTCTAAAGACCCTGATCGAATTAGTAAAGTGCAAAATATGCGAGATGGACACTATGATTTTCTGTTTTCAACAACCATTTTAGAACGTGGGGTCACTTTCGCGAATATTGATGTCATTGTATTGGGGAGCGAAGACCAAACTTTTACCACAGCGGCGCTTGTGCAAATATCTGGGCGAGTAGGTAGAAAGCCTAAATGGCCTTCTGGAGATGTGTACTTTCTCCATTACGGGAAAACGAAAGCATCAAATGCCGCAATTCGGCAAATTAAAACGATGAATGAGCAAGCAAGAAAACGAGGTTTAATTGATGACTAATCTATTTAAGATTTTGATGAATGATGAAAGCACAACTACTGATACAGCGTCAGCTTGTTTAATATGTCAAAATATCTTAGATATTCACTTAACCTTATCGGATATCTTGTCTTTAGGTCGGATTCAACCAGCTCTTTTTTGCCAAGAATGTTTAAGCGGATTAAAAACTATTCCTATTAAAAATACCTGTAAACAATGTGGGCGGCCCGTTGTGGAAGAAATGGTAGTTGAAGTGAACGCAGATGGATTTTGCAGTGATTGTCAAAGTTGGCATAGGTACCACAATTGGCATTTTAAGAATCAATCATTCTACCAATATAATAGAATATTTAAAGATTGGTTAGTCGTTTTAAAAGGGCAGGGAGATATACGGGGCCGTTTTCTTTTTGCTCATGAAATAAGATCTGCTTATCGAAAAGATCAGAATGCGATTTGGGTCCCTATGCCTTCCTCTAGTGAGAAAGTAGCGAATAGAGGTTTCAATCAAACAGCCTTATTATTAGAAGCTGCACGTATTCCTTATAAGGATTTACTGATAAGTGAGGGGAATAAGGGGAAGCAAGCTTATAAAAATCGACAGAATCGGTTACGAGACCTTAATAAAATTAGGATTAATCCAGCAATAAGACCATTAGACCAACGTCGACCTATTGTTTTATTTGATGATGTCTATACTACGGGCACCACAATGTTCTCAGCCTATAAAGCACTTGAATTAGCTGGCTTCAGTCAAATAAGCGGATTAACCCTTGCAAGATAATATGCATTTTTGGGAGTAGATTATTTGTATCGGTAAGCGGTTTCCATTATAATAAAAGTACTAATAAAGAAGCTATAGGAGCTTCACCAGTAATTTATTACTGGTAGAAAGGATGAAAGATTATGTTTACATACAACGTCCGCGGTGAGAATATTGAAATCACTCCAGCAATCAGAGAGTATGCTGAAAAGAAAATCTCTAAGATTGAACGGTATTTCACTGATTCACCAGATGCTACTGCATATGTAAATGCGAAAGTTTATCCGAACAAGGATGCTAAGGCAGAGGTTACTATTCCTTTAACGGGTGGTTTGACTTTACGTGCTGAAGAAACATCTCAAGACTTGTACGGTTCTATTGACCTTGTGGTTGATAAGTTAGAACGTCAAGTACGTAAATACAAAACAAAAATGAATCGTAAACCTCGTGTAAGTGCTGGTTTACCAGGCGCTGTGGAGACACAAGTGCAAGCTGACCGCGTTGAGCAAGAGGCTGAAGAAGGGCATGACCCAATTAAGATTGTGCGTCGTAAAACCTTATCTGTGAAGCCGATGACTGCAGAAGAAGCAGTATTACAAATGGAAATGCTAGGTCACAACTTCTTCATCTTTGAAGATGCTGAAACTGGTAAAGGTGCCTTGGTATATGCTCGTCGTAAAGGATCTTATGGTTTAATTGCCATTGAAGATGACTTAGAAGAAGCATAATCAAACAGAAAAATCTTATAAAACAACAAGCTCCGGTGTATGCTGGAGCTTTTTAATGCATTTAACTATTTTTCTAGCATATTTTGTAGAAATCTTGTAATTTCTGCTAAGGCTGTCCGTTTCTTGTTTTAATGACAAATTTTTAATGCTATCATATAATGGACGATAAATATATTGGGGATAGTGGGTAGCGCGATACCGCTGGACACATTAGCCCAAGATTTATACAAGTTTCTGAACCAAAGGAGAAAATAATGGCAAATGTTTTAAAAAAGGTTTTTGATAACCAAAGAAAAGATTTGAAAAAATTTGATAAAACTGCAAAACAAGTTGAAGCATTAGAGGATCGTTTTGCAAATTACACAGATGACCAATTAAAAGATATGACTAAGTCATTCCAAGAACGGCTACAATTAGGTGAAGACTTGGAAGATATTTTAGTGGAAGCTTTTGCTACAGTAAGAGAAGGTGCACGCCGTGTCCTTGGATTATTCCCTTACCATGTACAAATTATGGGTGGTTTGGCTTTACACTACGGAAACATAGCAGAGATGAAAACTGGTGAAGGTAAAACTTTAACAGCAACAATGCCAGTGTACCTGAATGCCTTAGCTGGTAAAGGCGTTCACGTCGTGACAGTCAATGACTACTTGGCAAGCCGTGACTCAGCGCAAATGGGTGAGTTATATACTTTCTTAGGCTTAACAGTGGGCTTGAATAAAGCTGGTATGAACAACGACGAAAAGCGTGAAGCATATGCAGCGGATATTACTTATTCAACAAATAACGAGCTTGGATTTGACTACTTGCGTGACAACATGGTCGTGTACAAACGCCAAATGGTGCAACGTCCTTTATACTTTGCGGTTGTCGATGAAGTGGATTCAATCTTAATCGATGAGGCGCGTACGCCGTTGATTATTTCCAACCAAGCAGAGCAATCAACAGCACTTTATCAACGCGCAGATTATTTTGCTAAAAGTTTAAAAGAAGAGGAAGACTATGTTATTGATGTTTCTTCTAAAACAATAGCCCTTACTGAAGCAGGTATTGAAAAAGCCGAAGATGTCTTCCATGTAAAAAACTTATACGACATGGAAAATGGCCGTTTAATCCACCATATTGATACAGCTTTGCGTGCTAACTACATCATGATCTTAAATATTGACTACGTTGTAGTTGATGGTCAAGTTAAAATTGTTGATGGTTTCACAGGCCGTATCATGGAAGGGCGTCGTTTTTCTGACGGGTTACACCAAGGTATTGAAGCCAAAGAAAATGTTGAAATTCAAAATGAATCAAAAACAATGGCGACAATTACCTTCCAAAATTACTTTAGAATGTATGAAAAATTATCTGGTATGACAGGTACAGCTAAAACTGAAGAAGAAGAATTCCGTGAAATTTATAATATGAACGTTATTCAAATTCCAACCAATAAACCAGTTATTCGTGAAGATAAATCAGATATCTTATACCCTAATTTAAAATCTAAATTTAACGCGGTTGTAAAGGATATCGCTACTCGCCACCAAGCTGGACAACCAGTTTTAGTAGGTACTGTAGCGGTTGAAACTTCTGAAATGTTATCAGATGCCTTAACGCAATTAGGTATTCGCCATAATGTGTTGAACGCTAAAAATCATGAACGTGAAGCGCAAATTGTTGCTGATGCAGGTCAAAAGGGCGCCGTGACGATTGCGACGAACATGGCGGGGCGAGGTACAGATATTAAATTGAGCCCTGAAGTAAAAGAACTTGGTGGCTTAGCTGTAATTGGTACTGAACGTCACGAATCACGCCGTATTGATAACCAGCTACGTGGGCGTGCTGGACGTCAAGGAGACCCAGGTTACTCACGTTTCTACTTGTCACTTGAAGATGACGTCATGCGCCGTTTTGGGTCAGAGCGTATCCAACAACTATGGGAAAGCTTAAATCTTGATCAAGATGATCCAGATATGGTGATTGAGTCTCGTATGATTACTAAACAGGTTGAAGGTGCACAAATTCGTGTTGAAGGGAATAACTACGATACCCGTAAAAACGTCCTGGAATACGATGAAGTGATGCGTCAACAACGTGATGTCATCTACGCACAACGTTTCGAAGTGATTTCAGCTGAAGAGTCATTGGATGACGTGATGTGGCCAATGATTGAGCGGACCATTAAACGCCAAGTGGAACTATACACTGCTGGTGACCGTGCTGATTGGAATTTAGAAGCGCTGGCTGATTTTGCCGAAACAACCTTATACCGTAATACACAGGTGGATATCGATAATTTAGAGGGTAAAAACCAAAAAGAAATCATTGCCTTTATTACAGATAAAGCAGCTGACCGTTTCAACCAAAAAATTGATTCAATCAATAACAAAGATATGGCCCTAGAATTTGAAAAAGTGGTTATCCTGCGTGCAGTTGACTCTCGTTGGACTGACCATATTGACGCTATGGACCAATTACGTCAAGGGGTTGGACTACGTGCTTACGCGCAAAATAACCCATTGGTAGAATACCAATCTGAAGGATTTGACCGTTTCAACGAAATGATTGCCGGTATTGAATATGATGCAACACGCATGTTCATGCAATCAGAAATTCGTCAAAACTTAGAACGTAAACAAGCTAAATAAGAGCATATTATGAACATCGGGACGAACAAGGCATTGACCGAGTAACATCATCATGCATGTTGGTCCCGTGTTTTTATTAGGAGCGATATAAGATGGAACAATATGAGATTAATAACTTACTAGAGCAAAATAAAACCCAAATTGACAGCTTCAGGGGGTCTCTTTGACTTAGAGAAAATGGAAGCAGATTTAGCTGAGTATGAAGCTGATATGGTTCAACCAGGTTTCTGGGATGATTCAGAAAAAGCACAATCAGTAATTGATGCGAATAACGCCTTGAAAAAGGTCTATGATGAATTCAATAATCTAGCGGATGAATATGAAGAATTGACACTTTTAAACGAAATGGTTAAAGAAGAACCAGACCCCGATTTATCTAAGGAATTAGTTAATCGAATACAAGCTTTTCAAGCTAAAATTAGCGCCTATGAGCGCAATATTTTACTAAGTGGTGAGTATGACCATAACGATGCCTTATTAGAGATTCATCCAGGTGCTGGTGGTACTGAGTCCCAAGACTGGGCTTCTATGCTACTTAGAATGTACCAACGGTGGGCAGACCAACACGACTATCAAGTAACCACACTAGACTTCCAAAATGGCGATGAAGCTGGGATTAAATCTGTGACACTAGAAATTAAAGGTTTGAATGCTTATGGATTCTTAAAATCAGAAGATGGTATCCACCGTTTGGTGCGTATTTCACCATTTGACTCTAATAAGCGTCGGCATACATCCTTTGCTTCAGTGGAGATTATGCCAGTGTTAGACCAAAATACGGAAATTGAAATTGATGAATCAGACATTGAAATGGACGTATTCCGCGCATCAGGTGCTGGAGGGCAGCATATCAATAAAACATCTTCAGCAGTCCGGTTAACTCACGTGCCAACAGGTATTGTTGTGGCTTCGCAAGGTCAAAGGTCTCAATTCCAAAATAGGGATACGGCTATGAAGATGTTACAAGCTAAATTAGCGCATTTACTAGCTGAAAAGAATGCTAAAGAATTAGATGAAATTCGTGGTGAAAAATCAGAAATTGCCTGGGGTTCACAAATTCGTTCTTATGTTTTCCATCCATATAATATGGTAAAAGACCACCGAACTGACCATGAAACTGCTAATGTGCAAGCGGTGATGGATGGCGATTTAGATGGATTTATTGACGCATATTTAAAAGCGCAATTGAGTGATGAAGAGGCATAGTGGTAATCGATTGTGTCTCGGCGGATTTAAATGACAAATTAAACGGTATATAATAATAAATAAAATATAGCTTGTATCTGAGACCTAGGGTAGTTGGTTGATGTTGGGTGTAATCACGTTCCCAAAGTTGTGTGTGGAGGAAATATATGAAAAAAGTATTGATAGTGGATGATGAGCAATCGATATTAACATTATTAAAATATAGTTTAGAAAAAGAAGGCTATGAAGTTATCCAAGCAGAAGATGGCCAAGCAGGATTAGAATTGGCGATGAATCATCAATTAGACTTTATTATTCTTGACTTAATGCTACCCAAAATGGATGGGATGGACGTTTGTAAAAACTTACGCCAAAATAAGATAAACACACCTATTCTAATGTTAACTGCAAAAGATGACGAATTAGAAAAAATCATTGGGTTGGAGTTGGGTGCGGATGATTATATGACTAAACCATTTAGCCCACGTGAGGTATTAGCACGGATGAAAGCAATCTTACGCCGTGCATCATATAGTGCTCCTGAAGCTCTAATTGGTGAAGAAAATGCCACCGAAGATAAACACAAAATTACCTTGACGAAAGATTCGGTGGGTAATTTTAAAGATGAAGATGTCGAAATCATTAAAGCAGGTGATATTGAAATCCATGTAAATGATTATGTTGTATACGTGCGCGGGGAATCGATTGAAATGACGCCTAAAGAGTTCGAGTTATTAACTTATATGGCTCGTCGTGTGAATCGTACATTATCACGTGAACAATTATTACAAAAGTTATGGCGGTTTGATTATGCCGGAGAAACGCGTATAGTTGATGTTCATGTGAGCCACTTACGTGAAAAAATCGAATTAGATACCAAAAATCCTGAGTATATTATTACAGTACGTGGCTTTGGATATAAATTTGAGGTGCCTCATTAATGCAAAAATTGATTCGAAGTATAACAACAGTGTTTGCGCTGTTGTTTATTTTATATAGTGTGATATTTGCTTTCACGGTAAACCGCTTTGTTTCTGATACTGTTAACGAAGAAGTGCAAAATACGTTGGTAAATGTAGTTTCAACTATTCGACCAAGTTTCAGATCTTTAGAAGTGACTGATATAACAGACAATACGCTTGAATTCCGGTCTGTTAAACGGACTATCCAACCCATGATTAATTTAAATGATCGAATCTTAATTTATGATGCGGATGGCAATCGTATATACACAGTTGGTAATGAGCAACTATCAAATGATTTAGCATTTAGAAACTATGAAGATAATATGGATAATAGATTTAGACAGGAAGAAACAGAAAAGAATACGATTATTTACTCTTACTCTGAACGAATTTCGAACTCAAAAGGAGATGTACTTGGGTATATTCAAGTATTGAGAAATTTTCCTCTTAATCGTCCAGTTGAAGAAAACATTATCTATATCGCTGTGGTGATGGCTCTTGGTGCGGTTATTTTACTGGTGGGCTTTTTTGTACACTTTAACCGCAGAATACACCTGCCTATTTTGGCCATTAATCGCCAATTAAATCATATAGCAAATAATGATTATGCGACAAAATATACACCCGTAGACATTGAAGAATTTGATGAAATTGGTGAAAATATTAATGATCTATCCAATGAGCTGGCTCTTCAAGAATTTCAAATTACAAATCAAACACAACGAATGAACAAATTGGTAGATGCCATGATGTTAGGTGTTGTGATGGTAGATAAAGACCATATTGTGCGTTTAGCTAACCCAGCTATCTATGAAATTCTAGGGCTAGAGGAGCAGATAGAAGGTCGTCGTTTTGAAGAAGTTTTACAAAGTTATCGTTTGGTTCAAATGCTAAACCAAGCTTCTAAAACTAAAGAGAAGATTAATGAAGAAATCTATTTATATTATCCAAGAGAAGTTATTTTGGATGTGAATATTATTCATTTAAGCTATGAAGAAATGGATGCTTACTTCGATACTGAAACCAATGAAGAACTAACAAATCCAAATGATTCAGAACAAATTATTCTTTTAATCTATGATATTACTAGTATTCGTCATTTGGAAAAAGTTCGTAGCGATTTTATTTCTAACGCATCTCATGAGCTTAAAACACCAGTCACTGCCTTACAAGGATTTACTGAAGCCTTATTAGATGGCGCCATTGAGGATCACGATACAGCTGTGGAATTCGTTAAAATTATGCAAAAGGAAAGTAATCGACTCGGTTCTTTAATTAAGGATATTTTAGATCTGGCTAAAATTGAACAGGATCAAGTACAACATACTAGTGAATTGTTAGAGGCGGACGAGCTTGTAGAAGACGTATTTCAACACCTAAGAGGACGGGCACAAGATAAACATATTGATTTGGTTAAAGATGATGGCTCCCAACTAGATATTTCTTTTAGAGGAGATCGAGGTAGGATTTTACAGGTTCTTACCAACCTAATTCATAATGCCATTATTTATAATAATCCTTATGGGTTTGTTAAGGTATTCATTTCTGAAGAGGAAAATATGATTCAATTTAAAATTTCAGATAATGGTATCGGCATACCACAAGAGGACCTTTCACGAATATTTGAACGATTCTACCGGGTAAGTAAAGACCGGTCAACTGCATCTGGTGGTACAGGGCTAGGTTTATCCATCGTTCGTAATATACTAGAACATATGGGTGGTAGGATTGAAGTAGATAGTGTATTTGGAAGGGGAACAAGTTTTACGGTCTATATTCCTAAGCTAGAACCGCTAGAATTAGATGAAGAAGATGAAATTGAAGAAGAATAAACGAATAGTAAATTTAGCCGATGAGGGAAGATAAATGAGAATTTACCAATGAAATTTACACAAACTTTACAATATATTTACATAACTGGCGGTAATTTACATTTTATCCACTTAGATATTTACAATCATCTTATATAATAACCTTGTAATCGTTTGGAATATGGTTATATGGATTAAGAAAAAGAAAAGGTGGAAAGTATAAATGACTTTTAGCAAGCTTTCAAAATTAGTTTTAGCGTTAGGTGCTTCAGCTGCTTTAGCTGCATGTGGAAACAGTGACTCTAGTAATGACTCAACGGATACTAGTTCTGATTCGACAACAGAAGCGGCAGCAATTACTGGTCCTATTTCAGTAATTTCTCGTGAAGAAGGTTCTGGAACGCGTGATGCCTTTGTAGAGGCTACAGGTGTTATGGCTGATGATATTGATAACACTACTGCTGCAGCTACCATCATGAATGGTACAGACCAAGTAATTACTGCTGTTGCCGACGATCCAAATGCTATTGGTTACATCTCTTTAGGTTCTTTAAACGACACAGTTAAAGCTCTAGCTGTTGACGGTGTAGAAGCTACTGAAGAAAACGTTGCATCTGGTGATTACGCCATTTCTCGTCCATTCAACATTGTATACCAAGGTGAATTAGAAGGCGTTGTAGCTGACTTCCACGACTTCATCTTCTCTGAAGAGGGTCAAGCAATCGTTTTAGAAGAAGGTTACGTACAAGCTAAGGCAGAAGCTGCACCATATGAAGGTGATGGTTCTCAATCAGGTTCAATCAACGTTGTTGGTTCAACTTCAGTTTCTCCAGTAATGGAAAAATTAGCAGAAGCTTACCAAGAGTTAAACTCTGGCGTGCAAGTAAACATCACTTCTAACGGTTCATCTGCTGGTGTTACAGCTGCTGCTGACGGTACTGCTGACTTAGGTATGGCTTCTCGTGCATTAGCGGACGATGAAACTGATGTAACTGCAGAAGCAATTGCTGTTGATGGTGTTGCGGTAATCGTCAACCCTGAGAATGGCGTTTCTGACTTAAGCTTAGCTACAGTCGCAAGTATCTTTACTGGCGAAACTACTAACTGGGAAGACACTGCTCAATAATTCTGACTGGTTAAGTAACAACTAAGGGTTTATCTTATTAGAGTTGCTACTCCTATATAGTAGCAACTCCTTTTATATTTTGAGGGTATTTTAAATTATTCAGAGGTCGAATAACCAATTGTGAATTTATGGGTTTTTAAAACCGGATAGATAAGTTATAATTTCCCTTGGACACATTTTTATAGTGAATTTGAATTTAATAAGGAGAACATATGAAACAAAATAATATGTTGGAAACAGTAATGAAGTACGTTTTCATGTTAGCTGCTTTCACTTCAATTCTTGCCTTGTTAGCAATTTGTTACTTTATATTTGCAAGAGGATTACCTTTTATGGCTGATTATGGCTTTGGTCAATTCTTATTTGGTAGCAAATGGCAACCAGCTCAAGAAATTTTTGGGTTAGCACCAATGTTAATAGGTTCACTATACGTAACCTTAATCGCATTCGTGTTGGGCGTACCAACAGGTGTATTTACTGCGATGTTTATGGCATTTTATTGCCCTCCCAAATTACATAAAGTTTTGAAACCAGCGATGAACTTAATGTCTGGTATTCCTTCTATTGTATTTGGTTATTTCGGTTTACAAGTATTGGTTCCAGGAATTCGAACTTTTTCAAGATCTTTAGGAATTGCATCAAATGGTATGAGTATCATGGCAGCAGGTATTATTTTAGCAATTATGATTTTACCTACTATTATTACCATGTCTGAGTCTTCGTTACGTGCAGTACCAAAAACTTACTATAATGCGTCAGTTGGATTAGGAGCTGATCATGATAGAACATCTTATGTTATCATGATGCCGGCTGCTAGATCAGGGATTTTTTCTTCTATCATATTAGGTATTGGTCGAGCTGTCGGTGAAACAATGGCAGTTATCATGGTTGCAGGGAACCAAGCAATTTTCCCACGTGGCTTATTCCAAGGTGCACGTACAATGACTGCTAATATCATCTTAGAGATGGCTTATGCAACTGGTACCCACCAAAGTGCCTTAATTGCAACAGGTGCGGTGTTATTTGTTATTATTTTGATTATAAATGGTATCTTCGCCTATGTTAAGAGAACGGGGGTAAATAACTAATGTCTAAGGTATTACGTGGCTTTACATATTTCTTTGCAGCAGTTACATTTGCTGCCTTAGTATGGATCATCGGTTATGTATTAGTTTCAGGTGTCCCTCACTTAACAGCTGACTTATTCTCATGGAAGTACTCAACAGATAACGTTTCAATGATGCCTTCAATTATCACAACAATCTACTTAATTGGTGGCTCATTACTTCTTGCTATTCCATTTGGTGTATTTGCTGGTTTCTACCTAGTAGAGTATGCTGGTAAAAATAACAAATGGGTTGAAGGTATCCGTATTGCGACTGATACCTTAACAGGTGTGCCGTCTATCGTATTTGGTTTATTCGGTATGCTAGCCTTTGTAACTGCAGCAGGATTCCAATATTCATTAATTTCAGGTATTCTTACTTCAGCAATTATGGTATTACCATTGATTATCCGTAATACTGAAGAAGCCTTAATGTCAGTTAAAGACAATTTACGTCAAGCAAGTTTCGGTTTAGGTGCTGGTAAATTACGTACTATCTTTAGAATCGTATTGCCAATTGCTATGCCAGGTATCTTGTCAGGTATCATCCTTGCTATCGGACGTATCGTTGGTGAGACAGCAGCCTTGATGTATACATTAGGTACATCAACATCACTACCTAATTCAATCTTCTCTTCTGGTCGTACATTGTCTCTCCATATGTATGTATTATCAAGTGAAGGTTTGCACCGTGATCAAGCGAATGCTACTGGTGTAATACTATTATTAGTTGTATTAGTAATCAACGGCTTATCTACATGGTTATCACAACGATTTACAAAAGGAGGACAAAACTAATCATGGTTGAAAACAACAATCTTAAAATTAAAATGCAAGCAGAAAACATGGACCTTTACTATGGTAACTTTAAAGCCTTAGAAGGTATCAACATGCCAATTTATGAAAAACAAGTAACAGCATTAATTGGTCCTTCTGGATCAGGTAAATCTACTTTCTTGAAAACATTAAATCGTATGAATGACCTTGTTGAAGGTTGCCGTATTGAAGGTAAAATTACATTAGACGGTAAAAGTATCTTTGACCGTGACATGAACTTAAATACGTTACGTAAAAATGTTGGTATGGTTTTCCAACAACCAAACCCATTCCCAATGTCAATCTATGACAATGTTGCTTACGGACCGCGCACTCATGGTATCCGTGAAAAGAATGAATTAGATGAAATTGTTGAAACTTCATTACGTGGTGCTGCAATCTGGGATGAGGTAAAAGATGACTTAAACAAAAACGGTATGGCTATTTCTGGGGGGCAACAACAACGTGTTTGTATCGCGCGTGCCTTAGCAGTTAAACCTGACGTATTATTAATGGATGAGCCAACTTCAGCTTTAGACCCAATTTCAACGCTAAAAGTTGAAGAGTTAGTACAACAATTACGTGACGACTACACCATCGCAATTGTTACCCATAACATGCAACAAGCTGCGCGTGTTTCTGACTATACAGGATTCTTCTACGCAGACCCAGAAACTGGTCCAGGTAGATCTCACATTATTGAATTTGGTGAAACAGACCAAATCTTTAACAACCCAACCAATACACAAACAGCAGATTATGTTGCTGGACGTTTTGGTTAATCCATATTCCAAACCAATAACCTTTTCAAGCCACTGGCATTTGTCGGTGGTTTTTCTTTATGCGCAAATCAGGTAGCTAGTGGAGGGTAGGGGCTTTTCGGTGAGGCTTGGTTCGCTACAAATAGAATATTTTTGCTGATATATTAAGTTGAATATTATGCAACGAACATACGTTTGTGTTAAAATAGAAGAGTATTTGAGACAAATTATTCGCAACAAATGCGAACTATGGCATAATAGACAAATAGATATAAGTGATAAGGTATAATCATTGATTGCTGAACTTTAAACGAGGTTTAGTAATGAGGTATAACGATAAGGAGTGGCATGATTGAGAGATTTAATTAAAGTAAGGGGCGCTCGTTCCCATAATCTAAAAAATATTGATATTGATATTCCCCGCGATCAAATGGTCGTTGTAACTGGTTTATCAGGATCTGGGAAGAGTACTTTAGCCTTCGATACCTTATATGCAGAAGGACAAAGACGTTATGTAGAAAGTTTATCGGCCTTTGCACGACAATTCTTGGGTAATACAGAGAAACCAGATGTAGATTCTATTGAAGGGTTAAGTCCAGCTATCTCAATCGACCAGAAGACTACCTCAAGAAACCCACGTTCAACAGTAGGAACGATTACTGAGGTGAACGATTATCTTCGTTTATTATATGCCCGGGTTGGCCAACCAATCTGCCCAAATGATGGTACCGAAATTACGAGTGAATCTTTAGACCAAATGTTAGACCGGATTTTAAGTTTGCCTGAACGGACTAAAGTGCAAATTCTATCTCCAGTTGTTTATGGTAAAAAAGGTCAACATAAAAAGATCATCGACGGCATCCGTAAACAGGGATATGTCCGTGTGCGTATTGATGGCGAAATCTATGACATCGATGATGTACCTGAATTAGATAAGAATAAAAAACATCAAATTGATATTGTAATAGACCGTTTAGTGATTAAAGAAGATATTAGAGGGCGTTTAGCTGACTCTTTAGAAGCGGCTCTTAGATTAGCTGATGGCTATGCAGTCTGTGATTTGATTGATGGTGACGAAATTCTCTTTTCAGAGCATTATTCATGTCCCCACTGTGGATTTACAGTAGGTGAATTAGAACCCCGTCTATTCTCATTTAATGCGCCTTATGGAGCATGTGAGGAGTGTACTGGTTTAGGTTCAAAAATTGAAGCTGATCCTAATTTAATTGTGCCAGATAAAAATAAAACATTAAAAGAAGGGGCTATCGTACCTTGGGATTCAAAAGGTTCTGCTTTCTACCCAACCATGTTGGAACAAGCAGCTACTGCCTTTGAGGTGCCAATGGATGTACCTTTTAAAGAACTTACACAAGAACAACAAGACCTGATTTTATATGGGTCTGGCGAAGAAGAATTCCATTTCTATTATCAAAATGAATTCGGATCTGTTCAAGATAAAATGCGGGTATTTGAAGGGGTTATTCCAAATGTCCGTCGTCGTTACCAATCTAGTCAATCTAAGGCTATGCGAGAAGCTATGGGTCAATATATGACCGAATTAGAATGTCCTGTATGTCATGGTAAACGTTTAAACCGTCAAGCTTTGTCAGTAAAAATTGGTGGTCAAGATATTGCTGAAGTAACCCATAAAGCGATTGTGGATACCATTGAATTTTTTGAGGGGTTAGATTTATCTGAACAAAATACGACGATTGCTCAACCAATCATGCGTGAAATTGCCTCACGGTTAAACTTCCTAGAAGAAGTGGGCTTAAACTACCTAACTTTAGACCGTTCTGCAGGTACTTTATCAGGTGGGGAAGCACAACGTATTCGTCTAGCTACTCAAATTGGATCAAACCTTTCTGGAATCATGTATGTCTTGGATGAACCTTCAATTGGATTACACCAAAGAGACAATGACCGTCTGATTAAATCATTGAAACGTATGCGTGATTTAGGAAACACCTTGATTGTCGTTGAACATGATGAAGAAACCATGCGTGAAGCAGATTATCTAATTGACATGGGACCTGGTGCTGGTGAATATGGTGGCGAAATTGTAGCTGCAGGTACACCAGATGAAGTGGCAAATAATAAAGACTCTATTACAGGGCAATACCTAAAAGGTGCCCGTAAAATTGATTTGCCAGAAAAAAGACGTAAAGAGGATAGAGGGACTATTCTTATTAAGGGCGCTAGTGAAAACAACTTGAAAAATGTTGATGTGGATATTCCAATTGGCCGTCTAAATGTGATTACAGGTGTTTCTGGATCAGGTAAATCCTCATTAGTTAATGAGGTCATGAAAAAGTATCTGATACGTGAACTAAATAGAGCAAAGATGCCTCATGGTAAAGTAGATGAAATTTCTGGCTATGAATCATTAGATAAGGTTATTGATATTGACCAAAGTCCAATCGGGCGTACGCCACGCTCTAACCCGGCAACATACACATCTGTGTTTGATGATATTCGTGATCTTTTTGCACAAACCAATGAGGCTAAACTACGTGGTTATGGAAAAGGGCGTTTCTCATTTAATGTTAAAGGTGGCCGTTGTGAAGCGTGTAAGGGTGACGGGATTTTGAAGGTAGAAATGCATTTCTTACCTGATGTATATGTACCATGTGAAGTTTGTCATGGTACCCGTTATAATTCAGAAACTTTACAAGTAAAATATAAAGGTAAAAATATCGCGGAAGTTTTAGACATGCGTATTGAAGAAGCTTTAGAATTCTTTACGGCAGTACCAAAAATTCGCCGTAAATTACAAGCGATCGTCGATGTAGGTCTTGGTTATGTCACATTAGGTCAACCAGCGCCAACCCTATCAGGTGGGGAAGCCCAACGGATGAAATTGGCCTCTGAGTTACAACGTGTAGCAACTGGGAACACCTTATATGTTTTAGATGAACCAACTACTGGTCTACATACAGAAGATATCAAGCGATTAATTGGTGTTTTACAACGTTTAGTAGATGCTGGTAACACCATTGTCGTGATTGAACACAATTTAGATGTGATTAAAACAGCAGACTATATTGTGGATATTGGCCCTGAAGGTGGTGCTCAAGGTGGTAAAATCGTTGCTTCTGGTACACCTGAAGAGGTTGCTAAAGTGAAAGGCTCATACACAGGTAAATACTTAAAACCATTGTTGAAAAAATAGAATAAAATAGAAAAACACTATGTTGACGATAAATATTACATTCATCTTGAAACATAGTGTTTTTTCTTTAAAATGAAAGATTATGAGAAGGAAGTGGGATAGTAGTGAAAATTGTACATACAGCGGATTGGCATATTGGAAAAGTGGTCAATAACCACTCTCTAATAGAAGACCAACGTACCATATTAAATGACTGGCTAGCACAAACCGTCGCTTTAAAGCCTGATTTGGTGATTATGGCAGGTGATTTATATGACCGTACTTTACCTAGTGGTGAAACGGTTCAGTTAGTCAATGAAACGCTAACGAAAATGTCACAAGAACTAGCTTGTCCCATTTGTATTATCGCTGGAAACCATGATTCAGGTGAACGTGTAGGTTATGCTGCAGGTTTACTGTCAGGACAAGGATTACACATGGCTGGTGTCCCTAGCACCGAGATTCAAAAGGTTGAAGTTGGGGACGCAGATGTGTATCTATTACCATTTAGCGATCATCTAACAATTAAACGCCTGTATCCTGAAGAAACTATCCGTAGTATTGAGGATGCGACTAAGGTACAGGTAGCGCGAATTAAAGACAAATGGGATCCTAGTCGGGTCAACATCATCCTTTACCATGGTTATGTAACAGCTGGGGCCATTGAAGGGGCGGGGGAAGACTTAGAAAAATCCGATTCAGAACGTCCCTTGTCCATTGGTACCAGTGAATATGTACCCCATACTGTCTTTGATGGCTTTGATTATGTGGCGCTTGGTCATTTACACGGACCGCAACAAGTAGGTAGTCCGCGAATTCGCTATTCTGGTTCACCCTTGAAGTTTTCTAAGTCAGAAGTTCATCATCATAAGGCCTTTTTAGAGATCGACTTGGATAAAAAGGCGGACACCATTGAAGTTGTGAAGCATGAATTAAAGCCCGATAAGGATATGCGGATTATGCGCGGTCAATTTGAAGATTTGTTACAAGGGCAATCAGATGACTATATTTTCTTTGAACTAACGGACGCCTATGCTCAGCATGAAGCTATGAATCGCTTGAAGAAACGGTACCCAAATGCCATGAGCTTAGAGTATGTAGCTTTAGAAAATAGACAGCGACAAGACTTGAAATCCAAACGTCACGAAGTGCAAGCGACACCTGTATGGGACCAGTTTGCTCAGTTTTATCAAAATAATGCGGACCAAGAATTATCAGCATTCCAAGCGGAAATTGTCCGTGATATTTTCCAATCAACCTTAAAGGAGGATAAGGCATAGTGAGACCTATTAAACTTGAATTGCAGGCTTTTGGACCTTATAAAGAAAAAACGAGCCTAGACTATACAGACTTAGGCGATCAGAACTTATTCTTGATTTCAGGATCCACCGGTGCTGGTAAAACGACCATTTTTGATGCCATTGTTTACGCCTTATACGGAAAGACTTCTGGTTCATCGCGCGATATTAATGAATTGAAGTCGCAGTTAGCTGAAGATGAAAGTGTTGCATATGTACGGTTAACCTTTATGATTCACGGGAAAACCTATACGGTGGAACGGATTCCCAAGCAAAAACGGCCGACTAAAAGGGGCTTAATTCGAGAGCAGAATGCGGAAGTAACCTTAGAAGGGGAAGATTTTTCACTAAGTAAAACGCAAGAAGTGGATAGTAAGTTAGTTGAAGTTCTTGGTTTGTCAGCAGATCAATTTAGACAAATTGTCATGTTGCCACAAGGAGAGTTTAAAAAACTCTTGGAAGCTAGCTCGGGCGAAAAGGAAGCCATTTTACGGACCATATTCCATACTGATTATTTAGACCGGTTCCAACAAGCCATTGCTGAACGGTTTAAGCAAGCTAACCAGGAAGTGGGCGCCTTGAAGAAACAGGTAGACCAACATAGCCAATCATTTGTGACGTTTGTAGATAATGAAGCGATAGCAATCGCGGAAAATGTTGATGAAGAGGTCGATACGGCTGACAAGAGCTTGACAGAAAAAGACCGGGTTCAAAATTGGGTAGACCAAGAAGATTATCAAAATCTTTCTGAATGGGCTGGCACTAAAGTAGTTGACCTGGACAAAAAGAATGCCGATTTAAGTCAACAAATCACTGGTTTTGAGACTACTATTCAACAGCTAGAAGGCTTTATTAAGCTTTTAGCTAGACAGGATAAATTACATCACCAAGAAGCTTCCATCAAAGAACGTGAAGCGACCATTACTAGTGAACGAAAGTCTTTGCAACAGTACCGTGAAACACAAAACGCTTACCAGTTGATCCAACAAATTCAAAAACAAGCGCACAAACAGGGGCAATTACAAAAACTGGTGAATGAGAAAACGGGCTTATTACAAGAAGCGAATGGTCGTTTACAAACTGTCAAAGCAGAGCAAGCTGACTGGCAAGACCAGATTCAACGAGTAGATAGCTTGCGCGCAGAATTGCAAGACTTGGCTATTCAAGAAAATAAATGGGATAACTATTTAATACAAGAAGGTAGTCTCAACAAGCAAGTGGCTTACGGCCAAAGTTTGGCTGAACAAGCGACAAAATTAACCAGTCAGATTCAAGACCAGGAAAAAGCGGTCGAAGCTGGGCAAGCATCTCTGAAAAAACTGCAAGCAGAGTTAGAACAAGTAGGGGATATCAACCAACAACAAGTCTTAGTTGATCAAAAAATCTATCAATATAATTTGTTGGTAAAAAATTATGAGGACATGGTGAAAACCAACCAACAGATTGCAGACCTTACTGTTCAAGTAGAAGCTGACCAGAGAGTCTATCAAGCAAAAGTAGACGGACGAAATCGTTTGGAATTGGCTTATAGCCAAAATCTGGCTGGAGAATTAGCCAGTCAATTAGTTGAAGGTCAACCTTGTTTAGTTTGTGGATCTATTCATCATCCAGCACCAGCTGGTGTGCAAGAGGATGCAGTGACAAAAGAAATGGTGGAGGCAGGGGTGGAGGCTGCGCAAACAGCTTTCCAATCTTATTCAAGTAAAATAGAGCGTCTATCTGCCATTCAGGGGACGTTTGACCGAATAATTGCTAACCAAGATATTGAAGGCATAGCGACGGATGCGACAAGTAATCATGAAAAACTTGAAGTATGGCGGGCTCATCTAGATAAGGAAGCTGAAGACATTCAACAAAGCAAGTCTCATTTAGATAAGTTATGCCAGACCAAGCAAGATTTGGACAAACAATTAAATGACTCGACTAAGCAAGTGGATGAAGCGAAGGCGACTTTGAATAATATGCAAATCGAGGCGTCAACTCTTAAAGGGCAAACAGCGTCTAACCAAAGCGCTGTTGAAGAATTGCGGAAAGAAATCGACCAATTAAAAGATCAATTAGTTGGCAATTCAAAAGCTGCTGTCACAGCTGAATACGAGGCAAAAAACAAGACCTTAGCGGAAATTACAACTAAAGACCAAGAGTTGAAGACTCAATTAGATAAGCACCAGCAAGAAGTTGCTCAGCTAACCACACAGATTGCAGGATATAAAGATCAAATCAAGCAAGGGCTAGCAGAATTACAAGCTGATCAAACTGCTTTGGATAACGCGATGGCCGACCGTCAAGAAAGTCAGGAAGACATCTGTCAAATCCATCAAAGTCAAAAGAATTGGGCAGCTATTGAAAGTGAAATTCAACGTTTTGATAATGAGGTTTATGCCTTTAATGAAAACAAAGCAACAAATCAAAAAGAAATTGAAACAGCTGGCTTAGATAAAAATGCCGAGACTTACCAAGCGGAAATTGCCCAAGAACGGATTAAATTAGCTGAATTTAAAGCTAGAAAAGATCAGGTGATTTCAATCAAAGCCCAATTAGACCATGCTATTTACCTATTTAAGGATAGTTTCGCAACCTACCAAGAAAAAGGGCGTCATTTCGGGGAACTATCGCTCCTAAACAAGGTAGCCAATGGGAAAGAGAAGGCTTTTGGCTATATTTCCTTTGAACGCTATATTTTAGGTTTGTACTTTGATGAAATTCTCCAATATGCTAATGAACGATTGATGGCCATGACTCAAATGCGGTATGAATTTAGACGGATTGTCGAAGGACAGTCTGGTGCAGGGGCTAAAGGACTTGACCTAGCTGTCTTTGACTACCAAGCTGGTGGGAAGCGGTCGGTCCAATCTCTATCTGGTGGAGAAGGCTTTAAAGCTTCCTTAGCCTTGGCCCTTGGTCTGTCTGACGTGATTCAAAATGATGCCGGTGGTATTGAAATTGGCACGCTCTTTATTGACGAAGGTTTTGGTACCTTAGACCAGGAATCCTTGCAACAAGCGATTGAAACCTTGACTGATTTGCAACAAGCGAGCGGCCGTATTGTTGGGATTATTTCTCACGTGGCTGAATTGAAACAACAAATTCCAGTCCACTTACAAGTGTCTGCCAGCAACGACGGGTCCAAAGCCTTTTTTACAGGGGTTCAATAGGGCTAAAATCAAACAATTGTGAAATTAGGTCCATAGACCTATGACATTTACCTCCAAAGTTGGCAAAATATAGATAACAAAGGAAAGCTAAACAACTAGGAGGTTGTCACAATGACGAATCATAAAGAACGTATTTTAAACTTAGTTAAAGAAGGCATTTTAACAAACGAAGAAGCGATTATCTTATTAGAAAATAGAGCGAAGCAAGCTGAATCAAACCCTACAACACAAACGCAAGTTGAGGAAGAAAAAGATATCTTAGATGACTTTTATGCTGATTGGGAAAATGACCAAGCGGTAAATCAAGATGATATTACTGGGCGTACACAAAAAGTGGCTATTCAAAAAGACTTGGAAGCGTCACTCGCAAGCAAGTTAACTGAGCGTCAAAATTTGGTTAACCAAGAAGAAAAATCTGAAGTGACTCATATTGAAATTGACCGTTTGACTGAAGAAATCAACCAATTGACGGAGCAAATCCACCAATTGAAAGAAGATATTATTCAAATCGATACGGAAAATCCAAGACCATCAAAAGCGACGGCACAAGCAGATTCAAAAGTTGACGAAAGCCAACCGATTGAAGAAGAAACTCAAGCAAATGCTTACGACTACAAAAATATCGTTGGCGACTTCTTCACTAAAACACGGTCAGTTTTAGACCAAGTGCAAGATAGGGTATCAAAAACTGTGAAATTTGAAAAAGGTAGCGGATCAATTCCAATTCCTAAATTGATTACCCATGATTTTGAAGCGACCTATGAATACACTGAACCATTATCAATGGTGGATATTCAAATTGCGGCTGGTCAAATTGAGTTAACATCTTGGGACCAACCAACTACGAAATTAACAGTCGTTGGTAAGTTATACGGCGATTTCGAGGAGGAAGATGCGCAAACTGCCTTTGAAAAAAGAGCAAACCTAGAATTTGTTGACGGGGCCTTAAGCTTGAATATGATTTCTCGTTTTATCAAGACAGATATTGTGGTACAAGTGCCAAAAGACCGCTTAGACTTTATTAAAGCGAGAACAATTTCTGGCCCTGTAACGGTTGAAGATATGGATACGAATGATATCTATATTCAAACAGTTGACGGCGCGATTAATATCGAAAACTTTACAGCTTCGATGATTGAAGTGGATACGAAAAATGGTCAATTAACCTTAAACGATGTGGAAGCCTTAGATTTAGTGGTGAAATCATTGAATGGTAGCCAACGATTGAAAGGTCACGTAGAAAATGTATTGATGGAAACCTTAAATGGGGACATCGTGATTACAATGGACGCAAAACCTTTAGTTCGTGCCCAAGTAGAAACAAAAAATGGCGATATTAAATTGAATATGCCAGCAGGTACAGCGGTTGATGGGGTAGCCCACACCAACCAAGGTGAAATTATGTTCCGATCAGATTTGATTAAGAGTCAATCACAAGTCAACGATCAATTTAACAAACAAAAAGCATTTTACTATGATGTAGCTGGAGAAAAGGCTTATCGAGTGAACTTGAAGACAATGCGTGGTAATATTCGCGTGAAAGATGATGCTGATATGCGTAGAGGAGAGATTTAATATGTCAGGGAGATTAATGAAGTCAAGAAAAGATAGTTACTTATTTGGGGTATGTGGTGGTATTGGTGAATACTTTGGTATTTCTGGTAATTTAGTCCGTATCATCGCAGTATTATTAAGTTTGACACAGTTTCCAGTTTGGCTAATCTACATTATTTTAATTTTTGTAATGCCCAACAGAAGCCACTAAGAAGGTAGGAGTGAATAGAATGGCTAAGAAATTAACAAAATCACGTAATGACGTAAAATTAGATGGTGTTTGTGCCGGGATTGCTGAGTACTTTGAAATTGACCCAACGATTGTCCGTGTAATCTTTGTCTTCGTCACACTTTCTGGCGGAGCTGGGATACTGATTTATCTATTGTTAGCATTGATTTTACCAAGAGATGAAGGCCGTACACGTGTAGACAGACATGACCGTGACGCATACCGTCAGACTAAATCATTTGATGCTGAAGATCAGGACGACTATAATGAATCTAGCTATAATAAAGATTCAAAAGATACTCTTGATGAGGAAGAAAGTTGGCGTGATTTTTAATTATGAGACGTTTTATATTAGCGACACTGATTGATGCCTTGGGCTTGATGGCTATTTCATGGATCCTTGCCCCAAATGTATATGTGGCAGATTTTTGGTCAGCAATTTTAGTAGCTATCGTATTGAGTATTGTGAACTCAATTATTCGTCCTATCGTAAACTTGTTGGCATTACCATTGAATATCCTGACATTTGGCTTGTTTAGATTAGTTGTAAATGGCTTTATGTTTATTATCGTAGGATTGTTCTTCCCAACATCCTTCGTATTCGCAAACTTCTTTTACGCAATCGCCGCAGCCTTCTTGTTCTCGATGTACCATTGGTTCTTTGAGAAATTTATCGAATCCGCGAAATAAAGAAGGATGTGAAAAATGTCGCTTAGACTCGTAACGGTGGAAGTTTAAGGCAGTAGATGGCGAAGTCAGCTACAACTTAAGCTGAAACGCAGCCCTGTCTGGAGGCTCGAACTCGACGAGGGTGCGAGAGCCGACGCAGTCGAATCTATATTTTAAATCCTAATCCGCTTGTTGATCTGAATGCCAGATTGACGGGCGGATTTTTCTTTTTCACAAATTACAGCTTATCCAACTGTCCATATGGGTCTAGTATGGTAAAATAGGGGCAAAGTGACTTGTTAAGAAAGGAAACCGTATATGACAAAGGTAACCGTGAAAGATTTAGTCGAAAAATTTGATTTTGAGGTTATTTGTGGTGCAGATTATTTAGACCGCGAGATCATTACCAGTGATATTTCGAGACCTGGTTTGGAAATTACCGGCTATTTTAACTACTATCCTTCTGAGCGTGTCCAATTGTTTGGACGTGCAGAGCATACATATTTGTCTAGAATGACTTCGGATGAGCGTTTATTAATTATGCGCCGTCTCTCAAAAGAAGATACACCATTCTTTATTTTCTCTAGAGGATTACAACCGGAATATGAAGTGATTCAAGCTGCTGAAGAAAATCATATTCCTGTATTAAGTTCAACAACAACGACGACCCGTCTGTCTAGTAACTTAGCGGAAATGTTGCATGCTCACTTAGCAGAGCGGATCTCAAAACATGGGGTATTTGTGGATGTATATGGGCTGGGTATTATGATTACTGGCCATTCTGGTGTAGGTAAATCAGAAACCGCTTTAGAACTTGTAAAAGGTGGTCACCGTTTAGTGGCTGATGACCGCGTAGATTTTTATCAACGTGATGACACGACAATTATGGGTGAAGCGCCTGAAATTCTACGTAATGTCATGGAAATTCGTGGTCTTGGGATTATTGACGTGATGACTCTTTACGGGGCAGGTGCAGTCCGTAAAGAACAACAGCTAAACTTGATTATTGACTTGAAAGATTTGAAAAAGGGGGCCAATTTTGACCGCTTAGGAACTGCAGAAGAGCGTGAACAAATTTTAGAGGTCGCGATTCCCAAAATTACCATTCCTGTCCAAACTGGACGGAATATTTCAAGTATTATCGAGGTAGCAGCTATCAACTTTAGAGCCAAATCAATGGGCTTTGACGCTGCACAAATGTTTAACGACCGTTTAACAAGACTCATCGATAACAACAAATTATAAATGCTATTAAATAAAGATTTAACTAAAGGAATTAACACATAGGAGAGAAAGAACAAAATGATGAATATAGCTGCAATAGATCCAGTCGCTTTTGATATATTCGGCTGGCCAATCCGTTGGTACGGGATTTTTATCGGGGCTGCTATTTTATTAGCCCTTACATTTGCTTCAAGAGATTTTCGTCGTAAGGGTTGGGATGAAGAATTTATTTTAGACGCAGCTGTATGGACCATTCTAATCGGTTTTATCGGAGCGCGCGCCTACTACGTTTTATTTGAACTTGACTACTACCTACAAAATCCAGGCGAAATACTACAAATTTGGAACGGTGGGATTGCCATATATGGTGGTGTCATCGCCGGAGGGTTAACCCTTTACTTCTACGCTAAATCGAAGAAAATGGACCCCTTATTCGTAACGGATACTGTAGCGCCCTACCTATTACTAGCGCAAGCCATCGGTCGTTGGGGTAACTTCGTTAACCAAGAAGCCCACGGTGGGGAAGTGACTTTAGAATTCCTGCAAGATACCTTACATTTACCGCAATTCATCGTTGACGGCATGCATATCAACGGAGCTTACTACCATCCAACTTTCCTGTACGAATCAGTCTGGAACATCCTTGGGGTAGTTGTTCTATTATTCGTCCGTTCACGCAATAAAACCTTGCATATTGGCGACACCACCTTACTATATCTGATCTGGTACTCATTTGGCCGCTTCTTCATCGAAGGGTTGCGGACAGACAGCTTGTGGTGGGGACCATTCCGTGTCAGCCAAGTATTAGCCGCCGTCTTATTCATCGGCGCATTATTGATTTTTGCTGCACGCCGCATGAACGACAAGTATTATGAATACTACTCTGAACACAACGGTCCGGCTTACAAATCAAGTAAATAGAAAATATACCAATAGATTGGAGAAGTGATGACTTGACGTCCAAAAATATTGCCGTACTAGGCGCTGGCTCATGGGGAACAGCACTTGCCATGGTCCTTGCAGAAAATGGCCATCAGGTGACCTTATGGACGCATAATCCAGAACAGGCCCATGAGATTCAAACCACTGGGAAAAATGACCATTATTTACCTGATCTAGTGTTGCCGAAGAATATCATTGCAACAAATGATATGGCCCTAGCCTTGGACCAGGCAGACTTGATCAACATCGTCGTGCCCACCAAGGCCATACGGCAGGTAGCAAGCCAGGTGGTTACTATTTTACAGGAGAAAAATGTGCACGAATTACCGGTCATTATGCACGCGGCTAAGGGATTAGAGCAGAGCACCCATCTGCGGATTTCTGAGATTTTAACGGAAGTCTTCCAGCCAATCGGCCAAGCGCGGGTGGTGGTTTTATCAGGCCCAAGCCACGCAGAAGAGGTGGTCAAACATGATATTACGACTATAACAGCGGCTTCAATTGATGACGAGGCCTGTCACTTAGTCCAAGAAGTATTCATGAATGACTACTTCAGGGTCTATACCAATCCAGATATCATCGGGGTGGAACTGGCAGGATCATTGAAAAACATTATCGCTTTAGGTGCTGGCGCCTTAGTGGGAGCAGGTTACGGGGACAATGCCAAGGCGGCTTTAATCACCCGAGGACTTGCTGAAATTACCCGGTTAGGGGTGGCCATGGGCGCTGATCCGTTAACCTTTATGGGCCTTTCAGCAGTCGGTGACTTGATTGTTACCGCTACAAGTATCCACTCAAGAAACTGGCGGGCCGGCCAACAAGTTGGTCAAGGTCAAGCTGTGAAAGACGTAGAAGACCATATGGGTATGGTTGTTGAAGGGTTTGCGACAGCTGTTTCAGCCTATGAATTGGCCCAAGAAGAGGGCGTTGATATGCCGATTACCCAAGCAATTTACAAGGTGATTCAAGGAGAATCTAGTATTCAAGATGTGATCACCGCCTTAATGGCTAGAGAACGCAAAGGTGAATTGCAGTTTGAAGATGACTTAAAGGATATTTTTTAACGGCAATTTGTTTTATAATGAAATGAGAAAATTTAACAGATAAATGGAGGATTCATTCATGGCGAAAGTAAGAAAAGCGATTATTCCTGCAGCAGGGCTAGGTACACGGTTCCTACCTGCAACAAAGGCAATGGCGAAAGAGATGTTGCCGATTGTTAATAAACCAACGATTCAATTTATCGTAGAAGAGGCCCTGGCTTCTGGAATTGAAGACATTCTAATTGTTACTGGAAAAAGTAAACGACCAATCGAAGACCACTTTGACTCAAATGTGGAGTTAGAGTCGAACTTGGCAGATAAGGGTCGCGATGACTTGCTTGAAATCATCGGGGAAACGGTTGGTTTAAACCTATTCTTCAAACGTCAATCTTATCCAAAAGGGTTAGGAGACGCGGTATTACAAGCAAAAGCCTTTGTTGGTGACGAGCCTTTTGTCGTAATGCTTGGGGATGACTTGATGGTTGACGAAGTGCCATTAACTAAACAATTGATTGACGCTTATGATGTCACAAAGGCGTCTAACATTGCGGTAATGCCTGTACCACATGAAGATACAGATAAATACGGGGTAATCGATCCTGAAGCGCAATTCTCTGAAAAAATCTACAATGTAAAACAATTCGTTGAAAAACCTAAACCAGAAGATGCGCCATCAAACTTAGCTATTATCGGTCGTTACTTGTTAACGCCAGAAATCTTTGACTTGTTGGAAACACAAGGTGAGGGTGCTGGTAACGAAATCCAATTAACAGATGCTATTGACCGTTTAAACAAAACGCAACGTGTGTTTGCGTATGAGTTTACTGGTCGTCGTTATGATGTTGGGAATAAATTGGGCTACATGCAAACAAGCATTGAATACGGCCTTCAACAAGACGATATCAAAGAAGGTTTGAAAGAATATTTACTATCCATTGAAGATGAACTTTAATTAGAGAATTTTTGTGAAAGGTTGTAATTAGCTTGAGCTAGTTGCAATCTTTTTCCCTTAAATCGTGTTAGAATTGTAAGCGGCGTTAAGAAAAGCAATTGATTATAAAAATGAAAAATTACAAGAAAGGATGTGTACGATTTGGCAGAAGAAATTCAAAAATTTGATGTAGTTGTGGTTGGTGCAGGACCAGCGGGTATGACTGCTGCCTTATACGCATCACGGGCTAACTTGTCCGTAGCATTATTAGAACGTGGAATCCCTGGGGGCGAATTGGTCAATACAGCGGATGTCGAAAATTACCCTGGTTTCAAAAACATTCAAGGACCAGACTTGGCCAATGAAATGTATGAAGGGGCAATGCAATTTGGTGTGGTCCACGAATTTGGGACGGTCACTACAGTAACGCCGAATGAAGGGGCACATTTACTGGAAACAGATATGGGTAAAACTTACCAAGCTAAAGCGATTATTATCGCAACTGGTTCTGTTCACCGTAAATTGGGTGTGCCAGGTGAAGATAAATATTCAGGCCGCGGTGTTTCTTACTGTGCGGTTTGTGACGGGGCTTTCTTCCGTGATAAAGACCTTCGTGTAATCGGTGGGGGCGACTCAGCCGTTGAAGAAGGGACTTACTTAACCCAATTTGGTAAAAACGTGAATATCGTTCACCGTCGTGACGAATTACGAGCTCAAAAAATCTTACAAGACCGTGCTATGTCTAACGATAAGGTTGATTTCACCTGGGATACAGTTGTCAAAGAAATCAAAGGAGACGACATGAAAGTCACTGGTTTAGCCGTTGAAAACATTAAAACTGGTGAAATCACTGACGTGGATACAGATGGTGTCTTCATTTATGTTGGTTTGATTCCAAATACCGAAGCATTTGCTGATTTAAACATCACAGATGAAGAAGGTTGGGTGATCACAGATGAAGATATGCAAACAAATATTCCTGGTATCTTCGCCATTGGTGACGTTCGTCAAAAGAAATTGCGCCAAATTTCAACAGCAGTCGGTGACGGTGCCATTGGTGGCCAAGAAGCCTTCAATTACATTGAAACCCTAAACGACTATTTCTAAACATCATATAAAAAAACAGTTAAAGCAAGGTGAATGTGCGTTAACTTGAAGGGGGTAGGCTATGGTCTACCTCCTTTTTGATTGAAAAAGGACCAATCTTCATTTAAGCTAGCACCTATATGAAATTGCCAATCAGCTTGTCTTTGATATATCTTTTTTTATAAAATTTGATACAATAAGGTTAAGATGTTATCGCTTTTAAAATTAGGGAGGCTACATGATGAACTGGAAAGAAACTTACTTACAATGGCGTAATTTTGAAGAGTTAGACGGTGCTTTGAAAGAAGATTTGGCGTCTATTGAAGCTGACGAAAAATTGCTTGAGGATGCTTTTTATCAACCATTGAGTTTTGGTACAGCTGGTATGCGCGGGATTTTAGGTGCCGGCATTAACCGGATGAATATTTATACCATTCGTCAAGCGACTGAAGGGTTGGCTAACTTACTAGAAGATTATGGTCAAGATGCGAAGGACCGCGGGGTGGCGATTGCTTACGATTCTCGTCATATGTCACCTGAATTTGCTATGGAATCGGCGAAGACTTTAGGGGCACACGGGATTAAATCTTACGTATTCGAAGCATTACGCCCAACGCCTGAATTGTCATTTGCAGTTCGTGAATTAAATGCCTTTGCGGGGATTATGATCACAGCTTCTCACAACCCGGCTGACTACAACGGCTACAAGGTTTACGGTGAAGATGGTGGACAAATGCCACCAGTGGACGCGGATGCTGTAACGGCCAACGTACGTGCGGTTGAAAACCCATTAACTGTTGAAGTGGGCGATGAAGCAGCGCTTAAGGCTGACGGCACAATTACGATTATTGGTGAAGAAATTGACCAAAAATACTTAGACAATATGAAGGCTGTTGTGGTGGACCAAGCTGTGATTGATGAGATGGCTGACCAAGTATCTATTGTTTATACACCCCTACATGGTACGGGTCAAATGTTGGTGGAACGGACTTTAGCTGACGCTGGGTTTACCAATGTCACCTATGTGGCTGAGCAAAAAGAGCCGGATGCTGATTTTTCAACGGTTAAATCACCAAACCCTGAAGAAGCGGGTGCCTTTGAAGTGGCTGAAAAGTACGGTAAGGACAATGACGCGGATATCTTAATCGCGACTGACCCGGATGCTGACCGTATGGGTGCAGCTGTGAAATTGCCAAATGGTGACTACCAAGTGATTACTGGTAACCAAATTGCCGCATTAATGACGCATTATATTTTAACCGCTAAGAAAAATACAGGTACATTACCTGATAACGGAGTGATTTTAAAATCCATCGTATCAAGTGAGATGCCAACAACGATTGCCAAATCATTTGGTGTTGAAACAGTTGACGTATTAACTGGATTCAAATTTATTGCGGAAAAGATCAAAAACTATGAAGCTGATGCTAGCAAGACTTTCCTATTCGGTTTCGAAGAAAGTTACGGATATTTGGTGAAAGCCTTCGTTCGTGATAAAGACGCCGTTCAAGCGACTTTATTATTAGCTGAAGTAGCTGCTTTCTACAAGAAACAAGGTAAAACAGCTTATGACGGCTTACAAGACTTGTTTGCTGAATACGGCACCTACCAAGAAAAAACAATCTCTGTAAGCTTACCAGGCCAAGAGGGTGCATCTAAAATCGAAGCCATCCTAAACAATTTGCGTGGGGAAGGTTTAAGTGAAATCGCTGGTCAAGCAGTTGTTGAAACTGAGGACTACCTACAAGATACGCGCCAGTTCGCTGACGGTACTACTGAAGCCTTAGACATGGACAAATCAAATGTATTGAAATACTATCTAGCAGATGAAACATGGATTGCCGTTAGACCATCAGGTACAGAACCAAAAATCAAGTTCTATATTGGTGTGGTCGCTGATTCACTAGAAGCAACACAAGCAAAAATTAAGGCATATGAGGCAGCCTTAAACGACTTGACGGCTTAAGTGTATGCTGTCTGGCAGCTTTATCGATAAAAGGGCAACCTTTCATCTCCCCTTTAAGGAGGAAAAAACAAATTGAATGATCAATTAAAATTAGTCATTATCACAGGTATGAGCGGTGCCGGTAAAACGGTCGCCCTACAAAGTTTTGAAGATATGGGTTACTACTGCGTGGATAATATGCCACCGTCACTATTACCTAAATTCTGGGATTTAATCAAAGAAACGGGGAAAATCAGTAAAATCTGTTTAGTGATTGATTTACGGTCACGTTCATTCTTTGATGAGTTATTAACAGAGATTAATGGCATGGACAACACGAACACCATTGAAATGTCCGTATTATTCCTAGAAGCGGATGATCAGACTTTAGTGGCTCGTTATAAAGAAACACGCCGTGCCCACCCACTTCAAAAAGATGGGGTTTCTGTCTTAGAAGCAATTCAAAAAGAAAAAATCTTATTAAATGATATTCGTAAGGAATCTTCAGTGATTGATACGACAAACTTAACACCGCGTAAATTCCGCGAGTTATTGTTGACCGAATTCCAATCTGAAGATCAGGGTACCTTCACGGTTAACGTCATGTCATTTGGTTTCAAATATGGTTTACCTATTGATTCAGATATCGTGATGGACGTCCGTTTCTTACCAAATCCGCATTATATCGATGAATTACGCCCGATGACAGGGCTAGATGCACCAGTTTATGACTATGTCATGTCTCAGCCAGAAACAGAGACTTTCTACCGTAAATTCACTGATTTATTAGATTTTGAATTACCTTTATATGAAAAAGAAGGGAAGTCTAGTCTGACGATCACTATCGGTTGTACAGGCGGTCAGCACCGCTCAATTGCCTTGACTGAACGTGTGGCCCACCATATCCAAGACCTAGGTTACAAGGTCAACATCATCCACCGTGATCGCACAAAAAGAAAAGAGTCGATGAACCTATCGTGATAAATAAGAATCCACGTCCGGCTAGACGGCCGAAGGTTGCGGTCATCGGAGGCGGAACGGGCCTTCCTATCTTGTTGGAAGGTCTAAAGAATGCTGATTGTAATGTGACAGCCATCGTCACAGTGGCTGATGATGGTGGGTCGAGTGGATCTTTACGTAATGCAGTCAGTACAATTCCTCCAGGAGATATCCGTAACTGCCTAGTTGCGCTATCGGACATGAAGAAAATATATAAAGATGTATTTCAATACCGTTTTAGTGAAGAAGATAAAGAATTTTCTGGTCACGCGATTGGGAATTTAATCATTGCAGCCATTGCTGAAATGCGGGGCGATACCTTTGCCGCTTTGCGTCTCCTTTCTTATATGATGGAAGTGGATGGCAAGGTCTTGCCAGCTTGTGAGGAGGCGCTTGTTTTACAAGGACATTTTGCAGATGGGACTATGATTGAAGGGGAAACGGCTGTTGTAGCCCACCCTGACCAAATTCAAGAAGTGACTGTTCGCTTGGCCAATGACCGACCGAAAGTGGATGTGTCGGGTAACCCAATCACCAGTCCGCGTGCTGGGCGTGAAGTGGTGTCAGAAATTATGCAGGCCGATATGGTCATTCTGGGCCCAGGTTCTTTATACACGTCTATTTTGCCAAATGTGGCAATTGAGGAAATTCGAAACGCAATTGTTGACACGCCCGCAAAAGTTGTCTATATTTGTAATATCATGACACAACTTGGCGAGACTGAGCATTTCTCAGATGCAGACCATGTACGTGTAATTAACGAACACTTAGGGGCTAAGGCGATAGACACGGTGCTATTGAATAAAACCCCAGTACCCTTTGAATACTTGGAGGGTGCCAGTGAAAAGGACTATTTAGTTCAAATCACACAAGACCGTCAAGGCTTGGCAGATCAAAAATGTCAGGTGGTTGGCTGTGACTTTTTAAATCTTGAAAAGAGTGGGGTTTACCACAACCAGGATAAATTAGTCGGCGCTATTATGGATGTCATGAACGATCGCATAAAATAAAGTGAATAAGAAAGAGGTGAGCTGGTGGCTTCATTTGCAGGAGATGTAAAGAAAGAACTCACTCAGCTAACAGTGGACTATGAGCACGCGCGTTCAGAGCTAGCAGCCATTCTACGTATGAACGGATCGATTTCCCTTATGAATGGGCAATTAATCTTAAATGTACAGACAGAAAATGCTGCAATTGCCCGACGAATCTACTCACTGTTGAAGGAATTTTTTCATACCCACGGTGAGTTGGTTGTTCGGAAGAAAATGAAATTAAAGAAGAATAATATCTATATCGTGCGGGTGAAAGACCGGGTTGAGGAAATCTTGAAGGATTTGGAAATTCTAGATACTTTGGTCATCAATCCAAATATTTCAGCCGAAATGATGGAGAATGAACAGCGGAGTAGGTCATACTTGCGTGGAGCTTTCTTGGCTGGTGGGTCAGTGAATAATCCTGAAAAATCAGCTTATCATTTAGAAATCTATTCAGTATATGAAGAGCATTGCGAAGACTTGGTGACTATGATGAACCAGTTTAATTTAAATGCGCGGTCAGTGGAACGGCGCTCTGGTTATATCGCTTATTTAAAAGGGTCAGAACAGATTGCTGACTTCTTAGCCCTAATTGGGGCCACCTCTTCTATGCTGAAGTTTGAAGATATTCGAATTGTTCGCGACATGCGGAATTCAGTCAACCGGATTGTCAACTGTGAGAATGCCAACTTGAATAAGACGGTAACAGCAGCTTCCAAGCAGGTTGAAAATATCGAATTGATTCAAGCAACCGTAGGGATTGGTGAATTGCCTGAAAAATTACAAGAGATTGCCTTATTGCGGTTGGAAAACCCTGAGGCATCTATTAAAGAATTAGGGGAACTGGTTGACGGTGAACCGATTTCTAAATCAGGTGTCAACCACCGACTACGTAAGATTAACCAATACGCTGAGCAATTAAGAAATACAGCAATTACACAGTAGAATAAATTTAGAAGAATAGATATAGAATGAAGCGATTTGACAGTGGGTGACTGCTTGAAAATCGCTTTTTTAATTGCAATTTTCGTGGATATAATCATTTGGTTATAGCAGGGGTCAGAATTCAGTAATGGTCATTTTTTGTCTTTGTATTACATAATATCGGATAATCATTCAGCCAGATGATTGTTCAGTAAAAATGCCTTAAAAAATTCACGATAAAAAAGCCTTGTGAGCGAAGATTTTCTTCAGTCACAAGACCTTTTCTATAGCTGATGCATGTGCAGGTGACCAGCTGATATTAGGTTTGGTTTAGTGAATAATTAGGTGATGGTATGTTTAATTCTTTAATGATGGTTTAGCTAATATTATTATTAGCTGATGGCTAGGGCTAAGGCGACAAGGGCAGACCCAGTTCTTACATGGTTCCACCTAGACCATTGTTGGACAAAGTCAGTCCAATCGGTTCGGATTTTCCGGTTAGCTAGTTGGCGGTTTAGTGGCATATTGAAGGCGATAGTTACGCCGATGACACCGACAAAATAAATCACAAAGCTCAGATATATTTGCCAGTCAATTGGGTTGCCCAGCAAAATCAACGCAATGAATAAAAATATCGGTGCAAAAAAACTGCCTAGAAATCGGTCGTTTTCAACCTGTTTGTTGATGTCTTGCATGATTCTTTGCCCAACGTTGCCGGCTTGTTTGCCAAGCACGGGCATGATGGTGTTGGAGAAAGAAAAATAGAAGCCTAGTTGGATGGCCAGGCAAAGGACATAGACAATCTGAAAAATAGACACACTCGCTCTCCCCCCTAACCAAAACCTAGCTACAATAGTTTCGTTAATAGCCCTTTTTAATAGCCTATCATTAAGTCTATTGTACTGGAACAAGTTTCTACTGGAAAGTGGGACCTTACTAAATCTGGATGGGGGCCAAATTTAAATTGAGCTAGTATAGTTTGCTATCTTGATTAATCTAAAATCAGGGTTTCAATATTGGCCATTAATTGTTCATCTGGATTTTGTGGTTGATCAATGCCAATTTTCTTGCGAAGGAAAGTCACTTCAGACACTTGAACCTCAATTGTTGATACATTTTGCCCTTGTTTATTTTCAAACTGGTGCATGCGTAATTGACCAACAACCGCTAATTCATCGCCTTTTTGCATATAGGTATCAATGAGTTTAGCCGTCCCATTCCAAGCGGTAATTGGAATAAAGTCGACGTAGTCAGTCCCATCTTTCCCTTTGCGGTTAATGGCTACTGCATTGTTGACCACTTGGCGGTTATTTGAAATTTCAGTTAGGGCGACTTCTCTGGCTAGACGTCCGATTAATTGCACTTGATTCATTTTTCATCCTCCTAAGGTTTCTGGCTCAATAGAGGTTACCCCTCCAATCTATTACATACGTATTTATTCGCCAATTCCCCCAAAAAAGTTCATATTTTTTTGATATTTTATAAAATTAAACCAAAAGATAGGTAAAGATAGCCGGTCGTTAGGTATTTTAGGGTACAATATAGGGGAATAGAGATTCTGCCCTAAACCACCCAATAGTAGCGCCGGACTAAATATTAAAGGAATAATTTGACTTATAAGGAGGACGAAAACATGAACATCTTGATGATTGAAGATAACGAAAGTGTTGCAGAGATGATGAGTATGTTTTTTGAACAACAAAAAGACTGGGAAGCGACGTTTATCCAAGATGGTGAAGAGGGCTGGCAACACTATTTAGCTAACGAGGAAACGATTGAAATGGTGATTTTGGATTTAAACTTACCAAGTAAAGATGGGATTCAAATCTGTCGTGACATCCGCCAACAAAATAAACAAGTACCAATTATCATGCTGACTGCTCGTGACGCAGAAAGTGAACAAGTCCTTGGTTTAGGCCTTGGTGCAGATGATTACGTGACCAAACCCTTTGACCCAATCACCTTTATGGCCCGGATGCGTGCATTATACCGCCGTAGCCAATTGTCTGAATCATCAGTTGAAGCCACAGAGGAAAAGGGCAATGCGGACCAATTTGACATCCAAACAGAATTTATCCGGATCAACAGCCAAAACCGTGAAGCCTTCTATAAAGACCAATTAATTCAACATTTAACACCAAAAGAATTTGAAATTCTACAATTGTTGGCTCGTCGTCCAAAACAAGTATTTACCCGGGAACACTTACTGACAACGCTATGGGAAGACCCATTCTATGGGGATGAGCGTACAGTAGATGCCCACATTAAAAAGCTACGTCAAAAAATGGAAGAGTATGGGCCTCAACTTATTCAAACAGTCTGGGGAGTAGGCTATAAATTCGACGAAACCGGTGTTTAACAATGAAATTGAACTTTTTTTACCAACAAATTCTCAGCTTTCTAGTGGTCATTGGTATGACCATAGTAGCCATGGGGGTGACTTTGTTTTCTTTTTCAAGAAACCAAGTGCTCCTAAGGCAAGAACAACAATTGAATGACATTGCCCGCTTTATTTCAGGACAGACCATTTCACCCGAATTCTTAGCTTCAATGGAACCCTTACTGCAGTCGTCCAATATGAAGTTGTTCTATTTTAATGCGGACAACGAATTGATTTATCCAACCGATGAAGCAGTGGCCATTCCAAATAATCAGTTGACGGATGAAGAATTGAAGACGTTAGAAAACGGTCATGACTTGAATTTACGGACTTTTGAAATGGGCTTTACGGAAAAAGTCGGAGATGCCTTAGCCATCTTCATGCCGCTAACCAATGCAGAAAACCAGTCCTTTGCGGGTTACTTAGTTATTGGGGTGCCGTCTAGTCAATCCGATGCTATTATTGATAACCTGGTGCACAATGTGGTTAAGGGGATCATGATTGCCTTGATTATTGCGGTCATCTTTTCAGTGATTATTGCCGGATACCAGAATAAACGGATTCGCCGAATCCAGGAGGCCACCCAAAAAATTGCGCAAGGTGACTATTCGGTTCGTTTAGAGGTCAGTAATATTGATGAATTTGATGATTTAGCTAAGGACTTTAACCAAATGGCGGTTGCCTTAAGGGAGTCTGAAGTGGAAATCGACCGACAAGAAAACATCCGCCGTCAATTGATGATGGATGTGGCCCATGAAATTCGGACCCCGCTAACGACTATGATTGGTTTATTAGAAGGATTAAGACAAAAAGTATTGCCTGAAGATAAAATTGACCGGTCTGTGGATTTGATGTATAAGGAAGCCAACCGATTAAATCGGTTAGTTAACGAAAATCTGGATATTGAAAAAATACGATCCAATGAAATTGTATTGAAGAAATCAAAATTCAATGCAGCCGAAGTTTTAAGGGATATTTCGCTCCAATTATCAGAAACAGCCAAAGTTAAACACATCAAATTTGAATTGGATATGCCAGATGAAGTGCCGATTTATGCTGATTATGACCGATTCCACCAAATTATCTTCAATATCACCCAAAATGCGGTACAATTTACCGATTATGGCGAAATTTTTATGTCTAGCGCCTTTCAAGATGGGGAAACTTATATTAAAATAAAAGATTCAGGTATGGGCATGACGAAAGAACAAGTCGAAAATATCTGGGAGCGATTCTATAAAGCAGATATTTCCCGGAAAAATAATGAATTCGGTGAATCTGGTTTAGGTTTATCGATTGTTAAACAACTCGTTGAATTACATCAAGCGACTATCCACGTGGAGAGTGAAGCAGGCGTTGGGACAATATTTACCCTAGTATTTTATGACCGTGAAACATTGGCAGAAAAAAATAAGGTCGAATAGCTTTTAAAGCAATCGACTGGTAACAAAAGGATTGAAACAAGATGTATTTTTTAGGGCCGTTACTTATATGGCTAGAAGACATTTCTGCAGGTAGAATTTTAAATTTCCATTTAGTAGAGTTATCGTTGTTTAGTTTGGATAAAACCATCTTCTATATGATTGCTTTACTGGTTATTCAAGCAGGAATCATTTTCTATAAACGGTCTAAGAATACAAATTATTCGATTGACTGGTTTAGAGAAGCAATCAAATTTATCTTTGCCATATATTTAATATTGTTGGTACATTTAACCGTATTACGTTATGATTGGCAATGGTGGCAAGCGTCCTTCAACTTTGAACGGTCGCTGAGTGAATTAAATTGGATACCACTGGTTGATACTATTAAGTTAAGAAACGGGTCCGCATTTTCCTTCTGGTATAACTTCTTTGGGAATGTTGTTTGGTTCTTTCCATTTGGTATGATGCTCCCCTATATCTTTAAGATGAAGCGTGCCTTCTTCATCACGTTACTTTGGGGATTGTTATTTTCCGTATCAATTGAAACCATGCAATTTTATTTAGAAACAGGCGTAAGTCATATTGATGACGTCATTTTTAATGGCGCAGGGGTAATCATCGGTTACCTGATCTATGACATTTTGAAAATCAGCAACAGGTATATAAAAGGGAGAAGAAATACAAATGGCTAAAAAGAACACACAATTACCAAAAATGGAACTGCGTAAATGGGCAACAGTCCAAGTGAAAAAAGGACAAATCCTTTTAACTGAGAAAGACTTCGTTAATCCACCATCATTTACTGAAGGTGAACTAGTCGAAATCATCGGTATCGACCACGAATTCCTAGGATACGGCTACATGGCCAAGCAACATAAAGGTGTTGGTTGGATCCTAACAACTGACCAAAACGCTGACACAGGCTTACTTGGTGATCTTGATTTCGTACAAGCAAAACTTCAAGAAGCCAAAAACCAACGTCAAGCCTTGTTAATCGACGATATGACCACTGCCTTCCGTATTTTCAACGGTGAAGGTGACGGCATCGGTGGTTTCACAATCGACTGGTACGCAGGTTACGCCTTGATCCAATGGTATTCAGAAGGTATTTACCGCTACAAAGACATTATCCTAGAAGCCCTAAACAATGTATTCCCGGAACTTAAAGGCATTGTTGGGAAAAACAGATTCAACTTAGACGGCACAGGTAGCGCTAAACAATCAGAAGTTTTAGCTGGCGACATTCCTGAAATCTTAACCATCCAAGAAAACGGTGTAAACTACATCGTTCGTCTTGATGACGGTTGGATGACAGGGATCTTCCTTGACCAACGTAACGTCCGTAACTACATTCAAACTGAAATTGCACCAGGTAAATCATTGCTGAACTTGTTCTCATACACAGGTGCTTTCTCTGTCGCTGCAGCACTAGGTGGGGCAGCTGAAACGATGAGTGTTGACGTGGCAAAACGAAGCCTGCAATTAACACAAGAACAATTCCAAGCCAACGGTTTAGAAATTGGTGACCAACATAAAGTCCGCGTGATGGATGTCTTTAACTATTTAGATTATGCCAAAACACATGACTTACGTTTTGACATCGTGGTCCTTGATCCACCATCATTCTCACGTACGAAAAAACACACTTTCCAAGCAAGCAAAGACTACCGCGACCTAGTTGCTTCAGCATTATCAATCTTAAACACAGGCGGTTACTTGGTAAGTTCAACAAATGCAGCCAACATGACTAAAGAAGATTTCATTAAACAGATCGGTGAAGGTTCAGATGACGCACGTGTGGACATCATGCCCGTAGCTGACTTCGGCTTACCGGTCGACTTCCCGGCACCAAAAGGTAACCCGGAAAGTGACTACCTAAAAGTAGAAATCTTCCAAAAATTATAATAAAGATTAACTTGTAAGCCTTCAGCTTACGCTTTCTCTATCATACCTTGAATGCAATGGGACCGCCCTCAGAAAAATTTTCTGGCTCTACAATATATAGGACTGATGACTTCAAAAAAAGTCATTGGTTCTATATTTTTTTTACAAAAAAAGAGGAATCTCCATTATCATAAAGTTAACGACAACCATGATAAGATAGGAGAT
>NZ_JVVG01000075.1:0-233 GCF_001053265.1 Carnobacterium sp. 1290_CSPC | reverse complement strand
TTGTTTTAAGGCGTCTACGACTTGATTTGGTGTTCTTCGCTTGTAAGGACTGGCGCAATTTCTTAAAACGCCGTCTTTTCTTCATCAAGCTTTTACCCGAATAGAAGGTAGTATGAGCTGTATCATCCGCAATAGTTAGTATCTGTCTTAAACCACGGTCAATGCCTACAATACGTTGAATATTAGTTTCATCTGGGCTGTCTATCTCTTTACTTGCGGACACGTGTAAGAAC
>NZ_JVVG01000074.1:0-8093 GCF_001053265.1 Carnobacterium sp. 1290_CSPC | reverse complement strand
AGTCGCCCCTTGAGAAAACCGTGTAATTCATTACATGGATGAATCAAGTTCTAGGGCGACTTTAAATAAAGGTGATCAATAAACTATTAAAGGTTTGAATTCCCAATTTACGTTCGATTTGTTTAACGGTGAATTAGTAACTTAACCTTCTTTCTATTCGTTAAATAACGTTTAATTTAAAGATTTAAGTACTTTGCGTAAAAATAAAGCTTGATATAACAGGGGGGTTGCCATTTGCATGACCAATAGAATGGCAGTTTGAAACCAGTAAAATGGCAATTTGAAACCAGTAAATTTTAGATTTTGGTTTCAAACAGGATTTGAAACCAGTAATTTTAAATTATTTGCTTTAAACTTTATTTAAAACAAATAAAATAGCAATTTGAAACAAGTATTTTTAAATTATTTGCTTTAAACTTTATTTAAAACAAATAAAATTGCAATTTAAAACATGTTTTTTTAAAATAGTTGCTTTAAAAATTTCCAATCATTATATCGTTATAAGTACCAACTTTTGTCGTTATAACTATGCTAAAATATCAAACCTCCACCCCTTATAACGACAACACCCACAATCAGTCGTTATAAGTGCCAACTTTTGTCGTTGCTAGCTGCCATTTTAGGTGTTCCTAAAACCCCTTTGACATTGATATACTAACCTCAATTTTTACGCAAATTACTTAACCTTTAAATCTATATAATATTAATTTATATAGACAACTTATTTAAATTATGTCTGTATGTCTTAATGAATTATAGAAATCAACAATTAAAGTGATGATCTTAAGACGGAGTATAACGGAGAACCGTTGAACTTCTATGTGACTTCTATGAACTCATTGAAGTTAGCTTCAGGTGAAACAATTGAAGTAACAAGTGAAGAGATTATCGCAGCACAAGCAGAGAATGGTACGTTAAAATTAAGCGGCGAACAAGTAAGTGAGCGTGCAGAAGATGCATACTCAAACACCGCAAACGAAGATACTAACGGAGAACCTTCGACAGGAACCAACCTAGCACCTACTGGTTCAATTGTAGTTAATTGGGTTGAAGTACCCATTAGCTTAGATATGCTAGTGACTAGATTAAATCCTTCAGCGGATAATGTAACGGCAACGTATCGTGATGTAACAATCGGTTCAACCTTAGCTAAAATTTATGATGTAACGTTTGGTGCGATTGACCGTTCAGCAATCATGACGAACAAAGAGAATGCGGTAGCACAGTTGGAAGCTGCTAAAGAATCTATGGAAGAATATCATGAACGATTGAATGATGACCCTAACATAAGTGATGACGATGCGAAGAAAATTATTGAAGCAGACAACATCGCTTTAAACTCAATCGGTGACGGTGAAACAAATAAGCAAATTGAAAAGCTATTAAGTGAAACAAGCATTTCCAATTCAGACTCAAGTGGTACAGTTGAAGAAACAAAACCAATTGAAGAGATGACTGCTGAAGAACGTGAAGCCGCATTGCTTGCTGAAGTCAACGAAGAGTCACTAGGTATTACGCAAGATACTTCAACAGTCGTTGCTTTAGAAAGTTTACGTGCATCAATCATCGACTTGAATTATCAAATTGCATTGTATGATGTAGAGTTAGATTATATTGACGAAGTTTTAATCAAACAAGATAGCATTGGCCGTGAAGCTGTTAGATATAATTTGTTAAGTCCATTCGATATTTAATTTAAAAGGAGCGTATAATCATGGCAAGAAAAATAGAACCATTACAAAAACGTTGGGCAAGTTTAGCAACTACTTTAAAGGATAGTAAGAACGATTTAGATTTCGGTAAGATCGATTTTCAGCTAACTGCTTCAGAACAAGAACCATTAAACGAGTTAGCAACGTCAATTAAAGAGATGGCAAAAGAGATGCGAGAGATTGCTAATCAACTTGATAAAGAGTTTGACCACTACGTTAATTCTAAACGTAACGATGCGATTGATTCTGCGATGTCAGATAGCGAAGTACGTGAGTTAGTTTTAGCAATGGCTTTAGAAAAAGGTCTAGTGAAAACGTTAGATCTTTCTTCAGAAGTTGAAGTGGAGAACGAAGAACCAGTCGCAAATAATTCAGAACAACGTCAGGCAATTTAATCAGTAAAGAGAAATTCATATAATGTTTTTGATACCAGATGGTCGATGACTGTCTGGTATTTTTTTGTTTGTTGTCGTGAAGGGTAGGGTGGGATGATAGCAAGTTCAAGCGGATGTTATCGTGACACCATGCCAATTTTTCTTGTACCTCATCTAGTTCATTACCTTCGGTTACGCCAAAATTATTTCTAGCGACTCGTCAAAAAAATGCCTTCTGGATTTTAAAATGATAGGCTAAGCTTCATCATTTTTTTCGTCCTCAATCTTAAAAGGGTTAGGCTAGGTTTCGTCGAAAAATTTTCTTTTTATATCAGAAGCTTAGCCAAAGATTTGTAAAAAAAATTTTGTATTCATACCAAAAGCTTAGCCAAGGTTTTGAAAAAAAATCTTGCATTCACTCCAAAAAGGTAGCTAAGGCTTCATCAAAAAACTTTTGATTAATCCAAAAAAGGTCAGCAAGCCTTCACCATTATTTTTGTTCTCAATCCAAAAGAAGGGGGCAAGGTTTCTTGTTCTCAATCCGAAAAGTCGATCAAGGCTTCGTCATTTTTATTTGTTCTCAATCGAAAAAAGGTGGTAGAGGATTCTTCTATTCAATCCAAAGGGTAGGCTAGCCTTTAACCAAATTTCTTCAAAAAATTTTCAAAGGCATGGCTAGGCTTTTTCAAAAATCTACCTAACCAAAGTATAAGCCCTAAAGGAAAAAGGCACTTTTTCACAAACTTTTTGTTGTTACAAGTCGCTCCAAAAGCCTATGAAATCAAGGTTTAACCTGTAACAAGAACTTGCAAAAAGTGGTTCATTGGTGTAACAACTTGTAACAAGCTTGTTACAAGTTTATAAGTCCCAAAAAGCAAGTGAAAATAAGGGTTTTACACACTTCCGTTTTAACTGTTGTTACAAGCTTGATACAACTTGTAACAAGAAAATGATAAAAATGCACCATTTTCCCTTATGCTCTTCCACCACTTTTCACCATTCACAAAGTATGCCTAGCTTACCTAGTAAAGCCTAGCAAGGTCAAACGGGTAAAAAGGCATCTTGATATAGGGGATCCTTCAAAGGTCATGGGCGGAAATTAAAGGGACAAATCGAAAAGGGAGGCAAGAGATTGAGCAGAAAAAGGAAGGTTAGGTAGCCAGCCCTTAAGACTTTGAATGGGTTAGATTTTAAAAAGGGTAGTAGGTTGCTGGATAATTTTTGAATAGGTTGGTCTTGAGTAAGGGGAGATAGAAAGTAAAACAAGGGGAAGGGTTAGGGGGTAGCGAGTGGATGTTTTTTTGCTGACATTGCATGGAACAGACGAGGCCTATAGTCAGCTCTTCCAGCCGCTCTTGAAGTGGCAGCTTCCACTCAAGTGGTATGTTGCCAGTCTCTTTCTTGTGCTTTTGCTGGCATTTCCCTCTATCCGTCAAGACGGGGGCCTAGCCCAAGCATTGAGCTCTCGACCAATAGGGAGCTCAATGCTTTCCTTTGCCACCTACGTCGTTGCGGCTATCCCGGTGGAAGTGGCCTGGCGGGGGTTCGCGCTCCCGCACCTGCAGAAGCGCTATAGCGCCTTTGCCGCGAGCATGATCATCGGTGTCCTCTGGGCAGTCTGGCATGCTCCGCTCCCGTTTAATTTGGACAATGTCATGTCCACGTATCCGCTGCTGCCTTGGTTTGTCGACGTGATGATTGACTCAGTCATTTATGTTTGGCTCTACAATTCCACAAAGGGGAGCGTCTTTCTCTTGGTTCTTTACCATGCCTTGTCTAATACTTTGGGAGGTTTCGCGGGCTGGTCCACTGCTACTGCGAGCATCGTAATCGCCGCCCTCCTGCTCCTTATCTACAAACCGGCCACCATCTCGGCGAATGGCCGAAAGTATAGCCTTACGGATTAGAAAAACTACTATAAAAGTAATAACTTGATATTCCTCAATTTTTTTTCCTCCTTTTTTTCTTATGATAGAACCATCAATCGATGATTAAAAAAAGAAGGAGAAATTGAATATGAGAAAGAACATAATGATGACAACAGGAGCCGTCTTGGCAGCCACAGGGGCACTGTTCCTAAATCCCATGACGGCCAGCGCCCACTGCGATACGATGGACGGACCAGTGATTGGCGATGCGCAAAAAGCGCTCGCGGAGGAAAACTCTAGCTACATCGCGAAATGGGTATTGCCTGAACGGGAAGAAGACATTGAGGGTATCTTTGCTCAGGTGATGGAAGTGAGAGATGATAGCCCTGAGGCTCAGAAATTAGCCGATCAGTATCTCTTCGAGAATCTGGTCCGTATCCATCGGGAAGGGGAAGGGGCCCCCTACACAGGCGTGAAACCGGAAGGAACCCCCATGGAGGAGGCAATTGTTGCCGCTGATAGGAGCATCGCCACTGGCACCCTCTCTCCTCTTGAAGAGCTTGTCGAACCTGAACTGATGCCGCAATTGGAGGAAGCCTTTGAGGACGTTCTCGCTACTAAGGATTTTGATACAAGCAATGTCGACGCAGGCCGAGAGTATGTCATGAATTATGTGACGTTCACCCATCTGGCGGAAGGGGAGGAGCATGAGGAAGCGGACCTGCACCCTACTGCCCAAACGGACGATTTGCATGAAGTGGAAAATGTGAAAGTCGCGGGGGAACATATTGAGCCAGAAACAGAGGAACCCAAAGCAAGTTGGCTGCCTTGGGGATTAGCCGGAACCTTCTTCGTCACTACCATTGCTGGGTTCCTCAAGAGAAGAGTGTAAGAATTTGAAAGGTAAGCCATCTATTAGAAGAAGAAGCCAGCAGGCAGGATTTTTCCTGCTTTTGTCCGGCCTCCTTTACTTCCTGATTACCCGCTTCCTGTTTTTCTTTATCTCCGTTCCCACACCGTCCATGTATCCTGCCATTCAGCCGGGAGACCGTATTCTTACCACCCGCCTCTATGATACGGGGGAAATTACCCGGGGTGATATCTTGGTTTTTCAATCTGAAGAACTAGATGAGGTGCTCGTGAAAAGGGTCATCGGTCTGCCTGGAGATGGGATTGTCATCAAGGAAACAGGGGAAGTCTTTGTCAACGGGGAAAGGTTGGCAGAGGAATATGTGGAGTACCCGGACTCCTTAGCAGGGCAATATCTAGTACCCGAAGACAGTTACTATTTTCTTGGAGACTTCCGTGTTCATTCCTTTGACAGCAGGAAATGGAATCAACCCTATATTCCAGAAGAGGCTATCTTAGGGGAGGCCCAATGGGTGGTGACTCCACTCTCCCGTTTCGGACAGGTAGACGAGGGTATTTAAAGCTAGTAAAAAAAGAAAGGACTTTTTCAAGCGTCGGTGAAAATCGTACTTGGGGATAGTCCTTTTTCTGTTGTCCAGCGTAGGAGAGGAAACTGGTGGAAAGGCTACTCCATTGTGCCAGTTTTTCGTTTTTTTTTCTCGCAAAACGGATTGAATGCAAAATAGGTTTCAACTCCTTTCGCTCTCCCTATCCTGCCAAACTGGGCTAATAGCCCGGCTATTGTGCCGCTTTTTCGGTTGTGAGACAGATAAGAAAAAGTCTTTTTCTTAATGACGGTCACTTTTCCAGATAAATCGGCAGTCTATACTGGAGTCACCACTATGCCTTGGAAAGGTATATCCACTCAGATCAAGGGGTTCATTATACCTACCCTGTTTTCCAGGAAAAAGTTCTTTATCGTCTCCATCCCTCTCACTTGGATTCTTTTTAGATAAATCAAATGAAACGGATGAATTACATTAAAATCGCTTAAAGGTATCTTTTTCAATATTCCTTTGTTGAGTTCCTCTTCAACAGCCATCTGATAAATAAAACTGATTCCTAAATCTTTTTCGACCAATTTTTTAGTTGCACCAATGCTCCCAATCGTCATAACTTTCGAAAAGCTGTCTAAGTGGATTCCTTTACTTTTTATAGCTGTCTCGAAAATCAGGCGTGATCCCGATCCTTCTTCACGGACTAGAAGAGGTGTAGAAAATAAGTCGTTAATGCTCTGTTCTTGTTTCCATAAAGAACTTTTTTCTGAACAGACAGCGATAAACGGTTCTTCAGCGATTTTCTGGAATTCAAATACAGATTGATTGAATTCTCCTTCTACAACCGCAAAATCAATTTTCCCATGTTCCATCAATTCGATCAAATGTTGGGTATTGTCTGTTACCATCGAGATATCGTGCACTGGATATTGGTTCAAATACGACTCAATTAGTCCAGGCATCATGTATTCCCCAATCGTCAAGGAAGCCCCAAATGAAAGGGTAGTGTGCTCTACAGTAGAAGTTAGTTGCTCTTCCACCTTAGCGATCTCTCTTTGGAGCAAATAAAGATCTTTTTGCAGCTGCTTTCCCTTAGCCGTTAATGATGATTGTCTCTTTTCATAATGAATCAGTTCAACCCCTAACTCCTGTTGCAAAGACTGAATATGCTGGGTGACAGCCGGTTGGGTAATGTGCAATCTTTTGGCTGTGGTCGTGTAATTCATTTCTTCTGTCAAAGTAAGGAACGTTTGGTACCGGTAATCTAACATCTAATGCCACTCCTCAATAACAATTTCTTATAAATATATAATAAATGATTATTTTATTTTATACAATCTTCGGTATACCATAATACTATAAATATTTGAAGGAGGTTTAACATGCGCGCAAAATTCAAAAGAAGCTATTCTATTTTACCCGGTCTTCTAATCAGTGTTTTGATCTCGTTAATCAGCCAATATCTATCTGCCCTTCTGCCAAATTTAGGAGCAGCACTGATCGCAATTTTTTTAGGAATTTTGTTGGGAAATACTTTTTTAAACAAGCCTTATTTTAAAAGAGGAACTAAATTTTCTGAAAAATCCCTCTTAGAATGGTCGATCGTGTTAAATGGAATAATCTTAGATTTTCAAATCATCAAGCAAGTTGGTTTTACTGGATTTATTTTTGTTATTCTTCAAATGGTTTTGACGATTTTATTCGCTTATTGGATCGGTCGAACTATGAAGTTCAATAAAAAAATGTCTTTGTTGATGGGTGCCGGCAATGCAGTCTGCGGCTCTTCTGCTATTGGTACTGTCTCTCCGATAATTGGTGCCGATAAGAAAGATAAAGCCATGTCCATCACTATAGTTAATGTAACAGGAACCATATTGATGGTCTCACTGCCTATTCTCGCTTCTGTTCTGTACCACAACGAAGTCGTTCAAACATCAGCTTTGATTGGAGGTACGATCCAATCCATAGGACAAGTCGTTGCTTCAGCTAAATTGGTGAGTATGGACGTCACTAATCTGTCTATAGTATTCAAACTTATGAGAGTACTCCTTATCATCGGAGTAGCCTTATCCTTCAGTAAACTAAACACTAAAGAGGAAGAACCGCTATTTTCTAAATCAGCAGTTGATTCCACATCTGCTGATTTGAAAAAAAATACAAACCTATTGACTATTCCCTGGTTTATTGTAGGATTTTTCATTTTATTCTTGCTTAGAAGTTTTCTACCCTTACCTTCTTTCATGATTCACAGTTCCGAAGTCATCAGTAATCAATTTGAGATTACTGCTTTAGCTGCAATTGGTCTTCAGGTCAAGTTCTCTGATATCTTGAAAGAAGGGCCTCGTACCATGTTATATGGCTTACTGATCGGCTGCTTCCAAATTATTCTAGCAATTGGTTTGATTTTTTGGCTGTTCTAGTTTAGGTAACAATAATTCAAAAGAAAGAGCAGCGACTGATATCAGCCGCTGCTCTTTCTTTTGAATTCACTTTTTTTACCACCCTATTGATGTGAAACTAAACACTCTCAGCGAATGAAATAACAGAGCTAATTAACATAATAATACAATTGTTTTTCAGGACTGATTACCTTAAAAGATCCGTCAGTACATTTGAGGGAACTGCTTTTCCTAAGTATTCTTATTTTAAAAGTATACTCAATCATTTTTAGGCGACGAATTTACAATTTAAGTGCAACAACAATAATAAAATAAAAAAAGATCCATAGTTTTC
>NZ_JVVG01000073.1:0-6175 GCF_001053265.1 Carnobacterium sp. 1290_CSPC | reverse complement strand
GGAAAACTATGGATCTTTTTTATTTTATTATTGTTGTTGCACTTAAATTGTAAATTCGTCCCCAAAAATAGTATTCGCAGTTGTTGGTACAGATAGGATTATGACGAGTGATATCATTATAGTTACCGCGACTGGCTTTCCATTATTTTTAATATTAGCCTTTTTCGATGAACTTCTGATAAAATGGGTTAAACAAATGGTTGCGACTATAAAAAATCGAGACCTGTAAAAGGAGCCCATCATGAACGAAGGTAATAAAAGAAGTAATATTCAAATTGGTAGCCAGGTAAAAATTGTTCAAAAACAGGACCAATGATCTGGAAAATTAACAGAGGGTATTGTGAGTAAAATCCTGACAAACTCTCAAAACCATCCACATGGTATTAAAGTCATGCTAGAAGATGGCACCGTTGGCCGAGTAAAGGAAATATTATAATTGAGGTAAAACTTTCAAATAATTAGGAAGCTAGGTATCTACAACCTTAGTGGGTACCTAGCTTTTTTATTGTTGCTTCATTTAATTTATAATTTGTTGCTTGATTTGGAAGAAATGGTATATATCACATTTAAGTTAAGTGATAGCTGAAATCTAAATTCGCGCTGTAGTATTATTTGGCTAAATTTATGACCATTGTTTTTGTTGGTGTATGAAGCGAGAAAAGTCTTGTGAAGTTATAGTAAGGAGAAAAGTTATGGTCAAAAGTTTAAATAATGAAAAAAAAAAAGTAAAAGGGATGCTCAATATAGATCGTTATTGATACATCAGTAAAAAAGAAAAAATAGAACATTTTCTGATTTTACAATCGAGTAGAAATTCTTATAAAAGAATGAAGAAATATTCTTGTATATCACTGTAGATACTTATTGGGAAGTTCAACTACTGAGAGGGGGAGAAAAATATGCTCACATATAAAGTTGATGAAGAAGTTGCTTTGCGATTGTTTAATGAGGATGAGACTGAAGTACTTTATCAATTAGCGATTAATTCGAAAACATACTTAAAAGAGTGTCTTGGATGGCTTGATAATTTTCGTTTGTCAAATTAAGTTAGATAAATCCTGTCCGTCTGTACAAGTAAAAGCAATAGACAGAAACCTTCATCAAGGTTTCTGTCTATTGCTTTTATTCTAGTTATTTACTCTATTTGAGAGCAGTATGTGCTACGTGTTCCGTTTATTCTAAATTAGCATGTTTTCCGTACATTTTATCGCTGTCCAGTTCTTTTTTCTCCATGTAACTTAAAATGATGGCATCATAAAACAGCAACATGGTTTGTTCGAATAAAGATCCCATCGGCTGAACAGTTTGAATGGTTCCTTCACTGTTATCTTTTGTCACACCAGGGAGTTGGATAATGATGTCAGCCAATTCTCCGATAGTCGAAGCGGGTGAAATGGTAACAGTAGCTACTTTTCCACCAATGTCCTTTGCTTTTTGAGCGACTGGAATCAATGTCTTCGTTTCCCCTGATCCTGTTCCAATAATCAGCAAATCATTTTCTTCAAACGTACCGGTGACGGTTTCCCCTACAACATAGGCTTCAATCCCCATATGCATTAAGCGCATGACGAAACTTTTTCCTATCAAACCGGAACGTCCAGCACCAGCCACAAATATTTTTCCAGCATCCATGATTTCATCGACCAGCTTTTCAGCTTCCTCATCTGAAATTCTAGATGGTGTTTTCTTTAACTCTTCAATGATTGTTGCTAGATGATCCGTTGTATTCATACTACCACCTAACCTTGTTTGATAATTTCAGATATCTTGCGTGCAGCTTCTTTAGGATTATCCGCGCTTGCAATTCCGCCACCAACGATGATCAAGTCTGGTTTTTGTTCTACAGCATCTTTTAGCGTCTCTAATTTAATGCCGCCTGCAATAGCCGTTTTTGATTTTTTGACTACCTTTTTGACTTTCTTCAAGTCTTCAAATGGGCTCTTCCCTTGCGCCTGTAAATCATACCCTGTGTGTACACAAATATAATCTGCTCCCATTTCATCCAGTTCTTTTGCACGTGTTTCAACATCTCGTACTGCGATCATATCCACAAGAATTTCTTTTCCGTGTTTTTTCGCTTCCTCGACAGCCCCTTTAATCGAAGCCTCTTCCGAAACACCCAGAACTGTAATAATGTCTGCTTTATAATCAACTGCTTGGCCAACTTCAAAATCAGTAGCGTCAATTAATTTTTCATCCGCCAACACTTGTAAATCAGGGAAGGCTTCTTTGACTTCTTTAACTGCTTGAAGTCCTTCTCTGTTGATGACAGGGGTACCAAGTTCCACTACATCGATATATTCTTTAACCTCTTCCACTAATTCAATGGCTTCTGGTATATCTTTAACAAGGTCAATAGCTAGCTGTAATTTCAATTCAATACATCCTTTCTGGAAAAAAATATTTTTTCTGTAACTATTTACATATATTAGTGTAAAACGTACATTTTTATAAAGCAAGCTTTTCGGGTTGACGTGTAGTTCTCTAAAGAAGCCTTTACATAAATACCGGCGAATAGACATAATTATTCAGCTTATTTTTTCGCAAGGTCAAAAAGGTGTTCAAACATTTGATTATATCCTTCCCGTTGACGATTTGTTAGGCGTGTATTGGTATAATTTTCAACTAACATCCGAACCATATCATTAATGGCCGATTTTTCTTCATTTTCTAATTCTTCAATAAATGGCCTTAAAGTATTTAATCGTAACAATGCATCTGAAGAAATCTTTGCTGTCTTTGTTGCTCGGAAGAAAGAATCAGGAACCTCTTTTTTATTGGCTTCTTTTTCCGTTTCTTCCACTATAAGTGGTTTTAACTCCCCTTTTTTTGTGCCCTCTATTGCACGAGTGGGTGTACGGCCGATTGAACGGTGGGGGTGGTAATCCTGGGCCGAAAGCCCGGTAACCTAAAACAACGCTCTTAGGGAGGATTTTAAGAGGGTTTTAGGTGTGTTGCACGAACAACACCGACGCATACAGATGTGAAGCAGCGACTGACCGATCCGACGCTAGAAATTCAAATAAATAGCACACATGTTGTACCCTAGTTTGCAGAATTATTTTTTTAATTTTGCATGGCTAGGGTACAACTATGCCCACTTGCTCCTTTCCCTCTCCTCTGCTAGGTTAAGTGAGACCTTAAGTCAATAGCTTTTCTTGCTTTATACCGTTATTCTAAGTTAAATATAGATATAATAATCAAGAAAATAACACAGGAATAAACATGTGAGAGGGGGGTATCGGGATGCCGAAGGCCTTAGCGATGCTTGTAAATATTGAAGAAGAAAATACAGTGACGTTTTATCTCTTGGAAGAAAAAAAGACATACAGGTGACGGTAACAGATGATTTAATAGCGGAATTTGAAGCAGCTCTTGGAGAAGAAGAAAGCTGTTTTGTCATGCTTGATACGGTATTGAAGCAGGTTGTCTGAGTAATCCGAAAGGGGAAACGTCATGGCCTACAACTATAAAAAGAAAACAGCAGATGAACGGAAATTAGAAATTTATAGCCTAACCGATGAGATGCATGTCAACTTACGCAACTATGCGACAGATCCGAAAGAGTTAGAAGCTTTTCTTGTTTTTATGAGTCAGTTTTATGATTATTCGTTGAAGAATCAGTTATTGATTCATTCTCAATTTAAAGGTGCGTTTGGCGTTGCGTCTTTTAAGACGTTTAAAGATTGGGGATTATCTGTCTTAAAAGGGGAAAAAGGCATCAAGATTTTTGTACCGGTTGAAATCAAGCAATTCAAGACGAAACAGGGGACCTGGAAAAACCTGAGCGCTGCCACAAAAGAAGAAAAAGAGGATCTCGCAGCCCATAAAACAACAGTTGAGACACGAAAACGGGTCAGCTTTAAGTTGGGGACGGTCTTTGATGTGACGCAAACAAATGCGCAGCCAGAAGATTATCCCGATTTGTTTCCAAATCGAAAAAAAGACTTTCAGTATGCGGGGAAACAGATGGTGATTTTGAAGAAAACGTTATTGCGTTATGCCAAGGAAGAACAGATAGGGGTTCAAACAGCGAAAATTATTAACAGTCCTGCTAAAGGATACTACCGGCCTGATACGCATACGATGTATTAAGTGATCGTAATAATGAAAGCGAATCCATTCATACGCTTATACATGAGCTGGCGCATGCAGCAATGCACCATCCGAAAAAAATGGCGCAAAAAGAAACAGCGCTGCAGGAGACACCAGTCTTAGAATACCAAGCTGAAATGACGGCCTATGTGGTGGCACATGCGTTTGGCTTAGATACGAAAGCCCATTCCTTGCACTACACGGCACAATGGACGCAGAATTTAGAACACGTGACGGAACTCGAAACGGCTCTGGAAGAAGTAAAGCATGTTTCTCATACCCTTATTTCACGTTTAGAGACACTTTTAGAGCATGAACAACTAAATGTGCAGGTAAACTTAAAAGACGCGTCAAAATCAAAAAATAGCGCGCTAGCACAGGCTTTCTTTTCTATTCATACGATTGAACCCATTACGCAGATTGGGACACATCGTGTTTATGATTTAGAGCTGCATTCAAAAACAACGGGACCACAGAAGTATCGGATTCTCACGACAAAAACCCCTAATGAAATTGCACACACATGGGTGGGAGAAAAAAGTGGCACCGACTGGTTAAAGGAGCATGCCCTTACCGCATTTGTTGAGAAACATCCTGAAATCACCTCGCCGCAAGAAAAAATAGCGACACTTGAAAAAACGATAGCGGGAGAAGCACAGCCATTTAATCATTTTATGAAAGAGACGCGTGAGAGAACCAGTCAAAAAGAATTAAGGTATTAAAATACATACGTATATACTTGAATAGAATAGTACATATATATATACTATTCGTATGAGGTGATAAATATGAAAATGATTCAAAGAAGTACGCGGAAATCGGGACACAGCGTGATTACGACACTCCCACCCGATGTCTTACAGCAACTCAACTTAAACGTGGGTGATTCCATTGAATATGTTATCAAAGGTGGTCACGTTGAAATCCGTAAAGCTGCCGAAAAAGAAGACGATTTTTTAGCAACGGTTAACGCAGTGATGGATGACTACACTGTTGCACTAGAAGGACTCGTTAGCCGATGATCCGTTATTTAACTGAACGGGAATTGGTTATGATTAATACGCTGCAGATTCAACGCTACAGCCCTGAGGAGCAGATCGGCGTAAAGGAGCCAACCGCTTTGAATATGTGTGTCGCTTTACCGAAACAGGATGTATTTGATAAAGAACTTTATCCGACTCTGTTTGATAAAGCAGCTATATTGTACCAAAAACTAGTTCAGAAACACTGTTTTCACAATGCCAATAAGCGGACCGCATTGGTTGCGGTTCATACATTTTTACGTTTAAACGGTGTGACGTTAAACGTTAGCAATAAAGAAATAGAAGACTATACTGTAGCGATTGCTACAGATAAAGACCTTACATGGGAAGCTATTTCTTCATGGCTCGAAGTGCATTCAAAATAGATTAATATTACAGCGATTAAAAAGGAGCGAACTGTTATGTTCTGGCTAATGAAGCTCCATTAGGTACCTTTTCCTTCAAAAGTGCTGCCAGTACAGGAATAAATATAGTATAGAGAGGTTTGAAAAGCTGGATACCTAAGCATGTACGTTATACGTCTATATTAGTTGATTCAAAACTGACACTAAAAATTAGGGCTATCTTTATGCAATTAATTTTTTTATACTAAAAAAATGGAAGCGCTTTACAAGTTAGGAGGGGAGTTGGTGACTGTTCAAGATGTAGTTGAAATAGATATATGTTATAACGACTATTTTATTGAGGTTTTTGCTATTGAATATGGAGATTTAGAAAGTCTTATTCAAAGCTTAAAAAATGATAAGCAGAAAAGCTTTGTACTTAGTAACAAGACATTCTTTAAAAAAGATTTGAACTCAGTTTCTATAGTTGACCATGGATTAGGGTTTATTTTTATAGATGTTAACGACTAAAAATAGAAAAGGGTGGGTTAATACAGGAAATTCTAAGCCTAATTCTTCTAAAGCTACAGTAACAACTTTTATTAACTATAGCGGTGGAAGTAGATATTTTAAGTTTAAAGGTTATACTCAAATTGGTTCTGTTGCAAAGTTTTAAATAAAGAATAAAATCCCTTACGGTATCTATGATTTAAG